>HF991935.1:0-5504 GCA_000433135.1 Clostridium sp. CAG:921 | reverse complement strand
GGTAAATGGAACAATTGCTCAACTTGAAAATCCGGATATTACAAATGAAGAATTAATGGCATATATAAAAGGACCAGATTTTCCAACAGGGGCTATAATACTTGGAAAAGAAGGAATAAAGAGTGCCTATACTACTGGTAGAGGTAAGGTGTGTTTAAGAGCAAAGGCTGAAATAGAAGAAGATAGTAGAGGAAGATATCATATTATTGTTACTGAGATTCCTTATCAAGTCAATAAAGCAGCACTTGTAGAAAATATAGCAAAGCTTGTTGGAATGAAGGTAATTGAAGGAATATCTGATTTAAGAGATGAATCTGATAGAGAAGGAACTAGAATTGTTATTGATTTGAAAAAGGATGCTAATCCAAATGTTGTACTAAATCAATTATACAAGCATACTCAACTTCAAAATACTCAATCTATGTTGATGCTTGCAATTGTTGATGGACAGCCTAAAGTATTGAAACTAAATGAAATTTTAGGTGAATATATAAAACATAGAGAAAATGTTGTTATAAGAAGAACAAAATTTGATTTGGCTAAGGCTGAAGCTAGACTTCATATATTAGAGGGACTTAGAATAGCAATTGATCATATTGATGAGATTATAAAAATCATCCGTGCTTCGTATGATGATGCAGCTCAGAAACTTATGGAAAGATTTGGATTAAGTGAGATACAAGCAAATGCTATTTTAGAGATGAGACTTAGAACTTTACAAGGTCTTCAAAGAGAAAAAATAGAAAATGAATATAATGAATTGGTTGCACTTATTAAGCATTTAAAGGAAATACTTGGTTCAGAGCAACTTGTTAAAGATATTATAAAAGATGAATTATTAAAAATAAAAGAAGATTATGGTGATGAGAGAAGAACTGCTATTACACATGCAGAAGGAGATATAGACATAGAAAGTTTAATAAAAGAAGAAACAAATGTTGTAACTCTTACGCACTTTGGGTATGTAAAAAGAATAGCTGCAGACGTTTATAGATCACAAAAACGTGGTGGTAAGGGTCTTACTGCTATGAATACGCGTGAAGATGATTTTGTTGAACAATTATTTATAACATCTACTCATGATTACATTATGTTCTTTACTAATAAAGGTAAAGTTTATAGATTAAAAGCTTATGAACTACCAGAAGCATCTAGGACTGCTAAAGGAACTGCAATTGTTAATTTGTTACAATTGGATCAGGGAGAAAAAGTAGCGGCTATAATGCCTGTAAAAGATTATAGCGCTGAGCTTTATGTCCTTATGGCTACACGTAATGGTCTTATTAAAAAGACTAAACTAGAGGAATACAGTAATATAAGAAAATCTGGATTACAAGGTATAACTCTAAAAGAAGATGATGAATTAATAGATGTTAGATTAACAGATGGAAGTAACGATGTAGTTATGGTTACACAAAGTGGCCTTTCAATAAGATTTAAAGAAGAGGAAGTAAGACCTGTTGGTAGAACTTCTATGGGAGTTAAAGGAATTACTTTAGCTAATGATGATAAAGTTGTTGGAATGGAACCAGTTGCAAATAATGATGATTATATTTTGACTATAACTGAAAATGGTTTTGGAAAAAGAACTGAGTTAGAAGAATATAGATCACAGTGTAGAGCAGGTAAAGGTGTTCTTACATATAAAACTACTGCAAAGACTGGTCATATTATAGGAATTAAGATTGTAAATGATTTTGACGATATTATGATGATCACCGATACAGGAGTTATAATTAGAATTAATGTAAAAGATATAAGCGTGCTTGGAAGAAATACACAAGGTGTTACTCTTATGAGGACTTCTGATGGCGGTAAAGTTATAAATATTGCCAAAATTCCAAAAGATGATGAAGTAATAGATTCTGAAAAATAATTAAAAAAAATACAGATTATTCTAAATTTTAGATTAATCTGTATTTTTTTTTGCTTAATTTTTTTGTAATCTTACATTTTCAAATATAATACTTGCATACCAGGTGTTAGTTACTGGATTGTAAGATATTGAATGAGATTTTACCCGAAGCCTATTTTTGTAGAACTGAGAAATCTCAAGTATTTTATTTAACGCTAGTTTATTAATTTCTTCAAAATCTTCAACATCTTTGATTGTCTCCATTTTATAATCTGGATCTGTTATTATCATAGTTTTTCCTCCCTAATTATGAAAGATTTAATATTACTTTTAATAAATTCTATCAAATTTTTTTTAAATGTCAAGATTTATGTAAGATAAAACAGGAAAATTTTACAAAAATATGGCTACTATTCAGACTATACTAATAAAAAAATAAGAATAACCTTTAGTTATATGTTGTTATATATAGTAAATTCAAACTTTGAATTTTTAAAAATTTATACTAATTATTTTAAAACGGTTTGTAAGAATATATTTATGATAAACAACGAATCAATCAGTCTAGAAGTAGAAACATTAACAGAAACCAATAAAATATATAAATATGGATTTTAAGCTTTAAATAATGCGATTATTTAAGAATGGTATTATGAAAAAGTTTCATTTATTTGACTTCTTAATGAATACATTAAGAAACGGAAGCGTATTGTTCTTGATGATTTAGATGAAAAATTGTATCAATACAATTTGAATATGTAGGCATTAGTTTAAGTAAGTAATTCTTTTCAACGTTTAAGATATCCATAGGTGATTTATTTAGTAAATATTTAGTTTTTATATTATTATATTTTTCAAGTCTTTTAGCTAATCTCTTTAAAACATCATTAAAATTATCAAATGTTACCATGTTAGAAAAAGCTTTTCTTCTAACAAAATCCACACTATTTTTAACATGACCTTTTTCATTACCAGAACGAATATTACAGAACCTATAATTAAAACCATAATATACAGACAATTGTTTTAATGCAATAGTAGCTTCCTTTTCAGTTCTACCAACAAATTTGGCAACGGCAACTTTCATATTATCATAAACCATACATTTAGGAACACCACCTATATGTTCAAAAAATTTAATATGTGCATTAACAAAACTTTGAGTATTCTCATTATTGTATAAATATGCAAATCTAAAATTAGATTTTGCCATAGTAAATACAGCCATTCTAAATTTAACTTCAATCTCATTAATTACAAGTTTTACTTCACACAAATCAAATTCACATATATCACCATAGTTATATTGCTGTTTGACAAAAGCTTCAAATGTATACTCATTTTCTTTATATTTTTGAACATATTGTGCAACAGACGAATAACTTAATGAAAAGCCTTGTTCAATTAAGTCTTCATACATATCTTGTGCAGACATACACATTTTAAGTTTACCTGTAGAACGTTTTAATTCATTTTCATTGATAAAACCACGAATCTTTTCTTTTATTTCATCAGTCATAACTTTAGCAGAACGATTGATAGAATTATATTTAGGTTTATCGACCATGTTTTCAATTAGTGTATATTTAGATACCCCTGCTTCAATTAGCTTTTTCTTAGATTCTAAAAATTCATTAATGTATGTTTTTACTGTATTTTTAGAAAGGTTTAATTCTCTTGCAATTTGCTTTTTAGCTTTTCCTTCAACAAAATGCATTCTTAAAATTTCAATTTTTTGACCAAATTTGATCATCCTTTCCATCCCTTTGTGCTTAACATAATATCACAAGGTATTATACTATATTTATTCTAGGGGGTCAATTTTCAATTGTAATTGTGGGTCAATTTTAGTATATCATATACAGAAATTTCGTCAGACTTAATTATGTGCTTTCTATCTTCTGAATTAACAAGTGAACAAAAATCTTCATCTCTAAAGTAAAGCCAATCTTTTAATAAGTCATCTTTTACATCTCTTAAACTACTCATACTACACCTCCTTTAAATTATTGTTATTAATCGCTTAAATTGTAAAGATTGTCAAGCATTTATATTCTATTTAAGAAACATTTTAAATGGGACCAGTATAATATATTTCTTTTTTAGAAATAATGTGATATAATATAAATAGAGTTAAAAAGGAGTGAGTTTATGAAGTTAGGTGATAAAATAAAAAAATACAGAGAATTAAATAGAATGACACAAAGAGATATTGCGGAAATATTGGAAGTAGGGCCAGGAACAGTTTCTAAATATGAGTCAGGAATGCTAGAACCTAATATTGAGTCTATAAAAAGATTATCAGAAACATTTGGAATTACAGTAGATGAATTACTAAAAGAAGATGATGAAAAAGTTGATATATCGAAAATAAATGTTCTTGAAGTATTAAGAGAACAGAAAGAAATGCAATTAAAAGGTAATTTATATCATAATACACAAATTATATTTTCATATAATACAAATCATATTGAAGGCAGCAAACTGACAGAGGATCAAACAAGATATATTTTTGAAACTAACACAATATTATTTGAAGGTGAAACAGTAGCAAGTGTAGATGATATATTAGAAACAGCAAATCATTTTAAATTAGTTGATTATATGTTAGATATAGCGGAAGAAGATTTAACAGAAGAAATAATAAAAAAGTTTCATAGAATATTAAAAGAAGGAACAATGGATAGCAGACAATCTTGGTTTAACGTTGGAGAATATAAAAAGGTTGTAAATGAAGCGGGAGTAATGAAAACAACATCACCTAAGGAAACTCCAAAGGCAATGCAAAAATTAATGGAATGGTATAACTCACTATCTAAAATAACAATAAAAGAAATAATTGAATTTCATGCAAGATTTGAAAAAATACATCCATTTCAAGATGGTAATGGAAGAGTAGGAAGAATTATAATGTTTAAGGAATGTTTAAAGAACAATATTATTCCATTTATAATTTTGGACAAAGACAAATTATTTTATTATAGAGGACTAAAAGAATATCAAGGAAATAGAGAAAAAGGATATTTAATTGATACTTGTTTAAATGTACAAGATCAATATATCAAAATGATAGAATATTATTTGAAAGGGTATGGTAAAGGGTAAAGGAAGAAATAGAAAAGATGAAGTTAAATAAAAGTATAGTAGAAATTCAAAATAAAATTATAAATTATGATAGAAATAGTGCAATTGAATTAATAAAAAAAAGTGATAGAAGATCATAAAGGAAAGGAACAAATTGCATATGTTTTAAATAGTATTCCGTTAGAAATTGGAACAAATGATATGATAATAAAAACGTTACAAGCTGAAGAGATTAGATTAACTTTAAAACTAAAAAATGAATAGCAGGTGATCCCTGCTTTTTCTGTATCCAAAATGTATACATCATGTATCCATAAACTTCCATAATTTTTAACGGCGGAAAAACTGCAAAAATCTCAAAAATGGTAAATAAGGGGTAATATTACAAAATAATTCATCCTAAAATAAAACAACTTAATGCTTACAGTTATAACACTTTGTAACATTTTAAAATAATTTGAAATAAACTGCAAAATAAGCAAGAGTACGCTCATAACCCGAAGGTCGATAGTTCGAGTCTATCCCCCGCAACCAAAAATTTAACTAGAGTCGCAAGAGATTGCAG
>HF991934.1:7987-12776 GCA_000433135.1 Clostridium sp. CAG:921 | reverse complement strand
CTGTTTCTTGAGTAGTTTCTACAGCTTGCGTTTGCTCTTCTGCTTTTTCTTGAGTAGTCTCATCTTCAGGAGTAAAGAAGTCATCATCACTACTGTCAACAGTAACTACTTCTTCTGCAGTTGTCTCTTGTTCTGGTGGTGTTTCACTAGAGCTATCTTGTGATGGTACTTCTGGTATTTCAGTTGTATCTGGAGTTTCTTTAATATCAACATCTAAAGATGTATTATTGTCATTTTCATTTTTAATTTCTTCTTTTTCTTCTTCTGCTTTCTTTATTTCTTCATCTACATTTTCTTGTATATTATTAGCAACATCACTTGAAACTATTCCACCATTAGTATCTAGTGCCTCTTGTACATTATCTTTTTCTTCTCTTCCAAGTTCTTTACCAAATACTGGAACTTCACATCCTGCAGTTAATTCTACATCCCCAAATTTATATTTTACCATATCTGGTACATACTTCCAAGCTGGCTTACCGTCCTCAGTAGTAACATCTACTCCTTTAAGCCATTCAAACCCTGCTGGATCTAATACAGTCGTACCATCTGAAAAGCTTGCCCAAACACTAAATAACGATGTATCTACATAACCATTTTTAACTATACAATTTGTTTCATTAAGTTCTCCACCTGGAACATTATTCCAGGTACAATTTAATCCAACTAAAGTAACGCCTTGTTTTTCTGAAGATGGTTGCTCTGAAGTAGTTGGGATGACAACTTGCTCTTGAGAAGGAGCAGTTTGTTGCTCTGGAGTCGATTGAACTGTTTGAACTGGTTGAACTGGTTGAACCACAGATTGATCTTGAATCGATTCATCTATTTTCTTAGTAGATAAATCTTCTTGTATATCTCTTCTTGTTAAATCTTCATAATCGGTTTTTAAATAATTTCTTTTAATTATGTTTCCAAAATCATCTTTCATAACTTTTTTTCTATTGTTTGTTTTTAAATCACTATTACTGATTTGTTCAACACTATCTTGTTTATTATCAATTACTTTATCTGGTACATTATTAACCACTCGTTCTGGTATAGGCATCTCTTCTTCTATCTGTATTCCCCTATTTTTTAATGCCTCATCTGCACCTACCTCACCATAATCATTTGTCTTTACTTCTTCTGCTTGTGCATCCTTTGATTTTTCTTGTTGCCTATTAATTTCTGCAACAGCAGCAGAACCACTTGCTAATCCTATTGTTGCAAATGCAATTCCTAATCTTTTTCTAAGTCTTTTAAAAAAACTCTTATCTGCTAACTCACGTTGTTTTTTTATTTGCTCTACTTGTTCCTTTGACAAATTAAATAATGCCATATAAAAAACCTCCCATATTTAATAACTACATAATTTAATTATATATCATATTATTTTTATTGTCAAATTAAATACGTCAAAATATTGCCTTTTTGTTTTAAATTTTTGTTTCATTTTTATGTAAACACTGTTTTTTTTATTTGCCTTTATCAATTAAATTTTTATTTTTTATAATCATTGATGTTTATTTATCTTATTTGTATTATTGACATTTTTAACTTTGTTATATATACTGTATATATAAGTTTAGGAGAAAAAAATTATGTTAAAGCCAAATATCAACAATATAAGTGATTTTAATGATGACATTAATGCATATTTTAGTATTAACGACACTGTAAAGAATTATTCTATATCAAATCAAAAACTTTTTCTATTATCCCTTGATGAAATTGAATTTAGTAATTCAATTTTAGATAATATAGTATTTTATAACTGCAATCTAGAGAAGATTTACTTTAATAATTGTATTGTCAAAAACTGTGATTTTTCAAATAACAATCTCTACAAATCTTCTATTAAGCAATGTGAATTTACAAATTGCAAATTTACAGGTACAAACTTATCATATTCATATTTTGAAAACGTCAAATTTTTTGAATGTAATTTAAAAAATAGTTACTTAAATAATTCATTTTTTCATTTATCAGAAATTGAAAATTCAAACTTTTCAAGTAGTTTTTTAAATGATTGTAAATTAGCATACACTACATTTGATCATGCAAACTTAACAAACTGTAATATTTCAAATACAAAATTAAATAAAATAGATCTTTCTACTTCATTAATATCTGGAATTACTGTATATCCAAATGATATAAAGGGATTAACTTTAAATGAAGAACAAGCTTTAGAATTTGTAAAAATTTTAGGGATAAAAATTAAACAATGATATAACTAAAATGTATCAAAACTATAAGAGGTGATAACATGAACTATGTATTAAAATATAGAATAAAATATGGTGACAAATCTTTGAAATTAAAAACAAGATTCATTTTATGTTTAATGATAGTATTAATTACTGGCACTTTAATATATGTTTTTAAGCCATTTTCAATTTTAAAAAGTTCATTAGAAGAAAAATCAAAATTAATTTCTTCTAAAAATAACACGGCTCTTCTACAAAAAAGTACTGCACAGACTGAAGTAACTGCTTCATCTAGCAAAATTACAACTCCATTAAATGGTGTTGTAACTCAAGGATATGGTGGATATCATACTGGAGTTGATATACAAGGTAAACACCATGATAACATAATTTCAATAGATAAAGGTATCATTACTTTTGCTGGAGTACAAAATGGATATGGCAACTGTATTGAAATAAAGCATAGCAAAAACGGAAGTACATACTATAGTTTTTATGCACATTTATCAAAAATTCTTGTAAAATATGGTGATACAGTAACAGCTGGACAAGTTATAGCTAAAGAAGGCGGTGCACCTGGTGTTGATCCAAATCCAGGAAACAGTACTGGTCATCATTTACATTTTGAAATAAGAACAAAAAGTGGCTACAGAAATGATGTAAATCCTTTTAACAATAAATGGTTTAAGTTATCTTTATAACTTAAACCATTTATTCTACCATGTACTATCACATTTCACTTTATATATACAATTTTATATTATATATTTATACTATATACTATTTTTATCATTTTTGTTAAAGTTATTATAATCTTCATAATAATAATAGTTGTTATATCTATCAAAATTATCATAATCATACAAATTACTTTTAAATAATTTCATTATATAAATGAAGTAAACAACTGTTGAACAAATTGAAAGTATAATACCAATAAGTGCACAAATACCAATGTTTTTTGACTTTTTAGGATACTGTTTTTTCCACGTAATAAATAAAATTAGACCAGCTAAAGGAACAAAAAGAGCCAATATATTACACCATATACTATTTTTATCTTCATCTTTTATACTACCATAATTATAGTTTGTATTTTGCATATAACTATTAGCATTAACATCATTATTGAAATTAGTAGTATTAGCATAACTTTCTTGGTTCAAATTTTCATTTAAAGTAATGCTAGCATCCACTGAGTTTACATCATTTGTTTTATTTATTTTTTCATTTAATGATATTGGTAATATTTTTGCACCACATCCTGTGCAAAATTTATCACCATCTTGCAACATCTTACCACATTCTCTACAAAACATTATCTATCCTCCTATTATTTTACTTTTTTCTTCTTAGAATTATTCCACTACTTACTTCGTAAGGAATTTCCATCTTAACTAGTTGCCCTTTTTTTCCGGGATTTACCGTATTAATTTCTTGATTTGATTTTTCATCATATAACTTACAAATTTCAAATTTATCACTTTTTATTGTTTCAGGATATAAAATTTCAATTGTATCTCCAACACTAAGTTTATTTCTTATTTCAAGTACATACACGTTATCTTTTAACTCATCATCTTTTTTTATAACTTTAGCACCAAATTCGTAATCTAAGTTATCACTTTTTCCGTCAAAATCATGTATATCCTGATTTTTTTCATCAGAAAAATAAAATTCAGAAAAGCCTCTTGTTTTAACCTTAAGTAACTCTTTTAAATACTTACTAGAATCAAATTCACTTTCCTTTCCTTGATCTTTTAAAGCATAAAACTCATCTATTGCCTGTCTATATGCTCTTACAACAGTTGCTAAATAATATTCAGTTTTCAATCTTCCTTCAATTTTTAAACTATCTACTCCCATATTGCAAAGAACTGGAATTTGATTTATTAAGCACATATCTTTAGATGAAAATAGATATGTTCCTTTTTCATCAAAATCAAGATTAATTTTACTTTCTGGATTATTTACCTCACTTGCTACAATGTTATATTGCCATCTACAACTTTGAGCGCAATCTCCAAGATTAGCACACCTATTTGCTAAATATTTACTAAGATAACATCTACCAGAATATGCATAGCAAATTGCCCCATGAACAAACATTTCTACTTCTAAATCCTTAGGCTTATTCTCCATTATATACCTAATTTTTTCTTTACTTAGTTCTCTTGCAAGTATTACCCTTTTTGCGCCATACTTATGCCAAAACTTAGCCGATTCTAGACTTACAGTATTTGCTTGTGTACTTATGTGTATTTCCATATTAGGTGCAATTTCTTTTATCTTTTCTATTACACCTACATCACTTGCAATAATTGCATCTGCACCAATTTTGTCTAATCTTTTTATTTCTTCTTCAATCTCACTATAATACTCATCATGTGCATATATATTAATAGCCACATATACTTTTTTTCCTAAACTATGTGCATATTTTATAGTTTCTTCTAATGTATCAGAATTTAACTCAGCCCTTGATCTTAATGATAGCTTAGCCGTGCCTGCATATATAGCATCTGCCCCATATAAAAATGCTACCTTTGCTTTTTCAACAGAACCAGCAGGTGCAAGTAATTCAACTTTTTTCATTAATA
>HF991934.1:5694-7938 GCA_000433135.1 Clostridium sp. CAG:921 | reverse complement strand
AATATTCTCATGTTATTATACACTTTTTTATCAATTTTGTAAACAACTTGTATTGAAATAACTATAATACACTATAAAGCTTGTACTTTTCTTCGCTTTACAAAAAAATATGATATACTTTTTAAGGTATACCATATCTTTTATTAACTAAATTTATCATAAATTAATTTTATTTTTCTTCTTTTAAATAATAATGCTTGATTGGGAAAAGATTTTCATCTAGCTCATAACATATAGGATTTCCTGTTTCTATTTCTAATTTTACAACCTCTTCATCACTTAAATTATCTAAATATTTTATAAGTGCTCTTAAACTATTTCCATGTGCAACAATAATCACTCTTTTTCCATTTTTTATTTCAGGCTTTATATCACTTTCAAAATATTTTACCACCCTTTTTATAGTATCTTGCAAATTTTCTGTTTTTGGCAATTCATCTTTTTCTAGCATACTATATTTTGGATCATTACCAGGATATCTTTTATCAGTAATTTCTAGTGCTGGAGGTCTCACATCAACACTCCTTCTCCAAAGCATAACTTGTTCATTTCCATATTTTTTCCTTGTTTCATCTTTATTTAGTCCTTGTAATGCTCCATAATGCCTTTCATTTAACATCCAGCTTCTTTTTATGCTAATATTTTCTTCTTTCATTTCTTTTAATATGTAACTTAGTGTATCTTCTGCTCTTTTTAATACAGAAGTAAATGATAAATCAAATTTAAACCCCTTCTGCTTTAATACGCGACCTGCTTCAATTGCTTCATTTACCCCTTTTTCAGATAAATTCACATCAGTCCAACCAGTAAACCTATTTTCTAAGTTCCACTCACTTTGTCCATGTCTAACAAGTACTAATTTTATCATATTCATTCCTCCAATTCTATTTTTTCAAAATAAACATAATTATTATACCACAAAATTATAATTATTTATACTCTTATTACTCATTTGATTTAAGAGAATCTACCATATCAATTTTTCTTAAATACGCTATAAAGTTTGTACTTTTATTCAAATTTATACTTTTATTCGTTGTATAAAAAATAAGCTAATAACTATCTATAATACATCATCAACAGTTTAGCTTATTTTTTCAATTTTAAAATTTAATACAGAATATTTCTTATTCAATTATATTTATAACTTGAGCCATTGCTTCATTTGGCACTACATTCGTATTTGTCATATTTATTTTACACTTTACAGTAGAATCAACTACTAATTCATTTTTAGTTGCCTTTACTCCATTTTTATATATAAGACTTGAACTAATAACAGAAACTAAAATATTTTCATTAGTAGCTGAAACAAGTTGGATTTTTAAATTTCCATCTTCTATTTTTATGTTTTTTATAGTACCAGTAAAATTAAACTTTACATTTGGCATAGATATTTTTTTAGGTAATTTTGCCTCATCAATTTGTGGATCATATTTCATAAGTAAACTTCCAAAAGCAACGTCACTTCTTCCTGCAACCGCTCCATACTTTATTATCTTATACAAAAATCCAGTATATTCAACAGTGCCACCATCATCATAGCTTTTTGATGCAAAGACAAACTTAGGCATATTGCCATGTAATGCTATATTATAATCATAAAGTCCCATTGTAAGTCCTGCTATAGCTAAAACAGCTAAAATAATAATAAAATTAATAGTTGACCTTTTTTCCATATTTACCACCTTTACTTTATTAGACTAATATTTTATTAATCCAAATTTTTGAGCTACAAAATATACAGCATCTGTCATTTTAAAACCAAGCCATGAGCAAAATGTAATATATATATCTATTATAGCATCAGCTGGTATAAACATTAAAACAGCTGCTCCAATTGCTATAAATGGTCCAAACGGAATGTATCCATCAGAATCTTTATTTTTAATAATAAGCAAAGCACCACCAATTATTGCACCAAATACAAAAGAAATTAAAGTTACTACCAAAATATTTTTCACACCAAAGAAAAAGCCAAGAGATAACATTAGTTTAACGTCACCAAATCCCATTCCTTCTTTTTTCAATATTAAAATAGATAGTAGCCCCAATCCTAAAAATATACCACCACCAACAGCTGCTCCAAGTATGTAATTTAAAGCATTTTGAAAATCAAATACTAAATTTACAAGTCCAAGCACAGCAATTACAATATGAACTTCATCTGGAATTAATCTGAATCTTATATCTACAGAAGTTTCAATTACAAGTGCAAATGAAAGAAATAAATACAAATAAGTT
>HF991934.1:0-5610 GCA_000433135.1 Clostridium sp. CAG:921 | reverse complement strand
ATAAATAAAATCCAGCTTAAAGTCATTTCTTAAGCTTTTAAAAAATTCTTTATACGTTATTTCCTCTTTTACAACTGGTGGTAACTTTTTTGTCAAATGTAGTGTTAACTGTCCAAGTAAAATTGCAATTATACTAACGATTACAAAATGAATTATATCTATATTCACTACATTTCACCTTTCCTTTCTTCATACTTTTTAAGTACATATCTTTCAAAAGGTCTTTTCATTTTTATATGAATTCCTTCATTGCTACTTATTGGCTTTACAAGTATTGTTTTTATTCCAAACCTATTTCCACCCCATATATCTGTAAATAACTGATCACCAATCATTAACATATTTTCTTTTGAAACATTCTCGATTTTTTCAATCTCCATAAATCCTTTTCTAAATGGTTTTCTGGCATTAAGGTAGCACTTTACTTTCAATTTTTTTGCAATCTCATTTACAGTCTTTTTGGATATTGAATTACTAAAAATACATATTGTAATACCACTTCTTTTCATTCTATCTACCCATTTTTCAAGTTCACCAGAATAATTTTTATTCCTATCAATTAAAGTATTATCCATGTCTATTAATATGAGTTTTATATTATTTTCTTCCATAAATAAATATGGAATGCTCTCTACACTTTTATATATACAAGTTGGATAAAATCTTTTTAAAAAATTTTCCAACTTTTTCTTTCTATTTTTTGACATCTAAGAAATTTCATCCTTTCATATTATAATATTACTATATTTACAGGGATTTTGCAACCTTTTCCTTATCAATTTTTACAATATACTTTTATAATTTTATAAAATATGGTATACTTATATTGCTTGTATGTGCATAAAAGGAGGAAAAATATGAATAATGAAATCACAGATAAGTCAATATATGATGTATTAAAAGAAAGAGATTTAATAAAACAAATAACTTATGAAGATGAGTTTAAAGAAATGGTAAAAAATGAAAAGACTTGTGTATACCTTGGAATTGATCCAACTGCTGATAGCATACATATTGGTCATTTTATTCCACTTATGATAGCATCTTACTTTCAAAAATGTGGCCATACTCCTATAATATTAATAGGTGGAGGTACTGCATTTGTTGGAGATCCTAGTGGAAAAACTGATATGAGACAAATGCTAACAAAAGAACAAATTTCTAAAAATGTTGATAATATAATTAACCAAGTAAGTAAATTTATATCATTTGAAGGAAAAAACGCAGCAATCATCGTAAATAACGGTGACTGGATATTAGACTTAAATTATATGGAATTTATAAGAACTTACGGCGTATATTTTAATGTAAATAGAATGCTTGATGCTGAATGTTTTAAGCAACGTATGGAAAAAGGACTTACATTTTTTGAATTAAATTACATGTTACTTCAAAGCTATGACTTTTTACATCTTTTTGAAGAAAAAGGGTGTAAAGTAGAAATTGGTGGAGATGATCAATGGTCTAATATGCTTGCTGGCGTTGATTTAATTAGAAAAATACATAAAGATGGTAGTTTTTGCTTAACTTGCCCTCTTTTGCTAAATGCTGAAGGTAAGAAAATGGGAAAGACAGTTAATGGTGCACTTTGGCTAGACGCAAAAAAAACTTCACCATACGAATTTTACCAATATTGGAGAAACATTCAAGACAGTGAAGTAAGAGATGTACTAAGAATGTTAACATTTCTTCCTATGGATGAGGTAAATAGACTATCTAACTTAAAAGATAAAGAAATAAATGAAGCAAAAAAAATAGCAGCCTTTGAAATAACAAAATTAATACATGGTGAAGAAGAAGCACTTAAAGCCAAAAACACTTCTGAGGAATTATTTGAAAATTCAAATTCTGCTGAAAATATGCCAGTTATTGAAATTTTAAATTCAGAATTTGACAATGAAAAAATAAGTATAGTAGACTTAGTAGTAAAATCTGGTGTAGCTTCATCTAAAGGTCAAGCAAGAACTCTAATTGAACAAGGTGGAATATCACTAAACGATGAAAAAATAATAGACGTAAAAAAATTTATACCATTTTCTGAATTCAAAGATAACTCTATAATATTAAAAAAAGGTAAAAAAATATTTATAAAAATCAAAATTAAAGAATAGTACGCAAGTAGGTGAGTATTATGTTGTATACTGTAGGTGAAGAAATTTTTAATTCTGTAACACATGGTATTGGTGCTATATTTTCAATTGTTGCTTTATGCCTAATGGTAACATTTAGTGCATTAAATGGTGGAACTGCTATAGATATAATTAGTTTTAGCATATATGGAGCATCATTAATAATTCTTTATACTATGTCTACTTTATATCATGCTATAACAAATGAAAAGGCAAAAAAAGTTTTAAGGATAATTGATCATTCTTCTGTTTATTTATTAATTGCAGGATCATATACTCCATTTGCACTTTCAATTTTAAAAAATCAAGATGAAAAAAGAATTATAATACTTATATTTGTCTGGTTACTTGCAATAATCGGAACAGTTTTATATAGCATTTTTAAGCAAAAGATAAAAATATTTAATATAGTTTCATATATAATAATGGGGTGGGCAGTTTCACTATTATTACCAGAACTTAATAGTGTTTTTACTACTCTTAATATAAAATGTTGTTTATACTTATTAATTGCTGGTGGAATCACTTATACTGCTGGAATAATATTTTACGCTATAAAGAAAGTAAAATATTTTCATTCCATATGGCACTTATTCGTATTATCTGGTTCTATTTTACACTTCATTGCAGTAATGATCTATATTTTTAATTTTTAGTATATTATTAAAATAGAAAATTTATATTTGTTTAATTTAAAGTATTTTTAAACTAGATTTATTTTCTACTTTTATAAAAAAATAGTAGTCACGTTTAAAATTTAACTTGGCTACTATTTTTCAATTATAATGACTCATTAATTAGTAATTTACCTCTTAAATAACAAAAAATAATTTCTTAATTATTACATTTTATCTTATTAAATTATATCATCTGCAAAAAAAATTATTAAAAATACTTTGAAATATTTACATATAAAATTAAATATGATATAATGAAGGAGTAGATGGCCCATTGGTCAAGCGGTTAAGACGTCACCCTCTCAAGGTGAAATCATGGGTTCGATTCCCGTATGGGTCACCATTAAATTAGGTTTTATGAATTTTCATAAAATCTTTTTTTTGCATATAATTAAACTCTCGTATAATTTTTAACGATACTAAATACGATTATTTAAAAATATTTCTAACTAAAATTTATAGGAATTATATAAACATATACTAAACAGTCTAGCAAGTTTATTTAGTATTATAAACATTACTTTACCATTTTACTATGAGGATTACTTATTAGTATATTCTAATACTCTTCCCTTTCCCTATAATACATTATTTTTGCATCTTCTATACAAGCATCAATCAATTTTTGAATGTTTATATTATATTCAGATATAAAATATAAGTCATCTTTTGAGAAAATATATATATAATCGTATATCATTTGATTGCATAAATTTACTGCTAAATTAAATAGCTTAGATTTTTCAATTTCTCCATGTAAATTATATACATTCTCAGCAATATAATCGGTTTTCTTCTTAATTGAACCATTATAATCATAGTTCTCTTTTAATTTACGTTTTTTCATCTCCGCCTCCTTTGCTTATAAGATTATAAATTATATACAAATTATTGTCAATTGCTTCGACATTTTTCGACAGTTTTAAATTTTATTTTCTACTTTCTTCGTTAAATTTTCCCTAAATTCAAGTTATTTTTCCACTTATTTGTCATGTATTTTTTTCATATGTTTTATATTTTATTTTGCATTTTATTTTATATTTTATTTTACACTTTATTTTATATTTTATTTTTGAACTTTTTAGTTTTACTTTTTTAATTATTACGTAATAAATAACAAGCTTATAAATATTTTAGCAACCAATCCAACATATAAACCTGCAAAAAATATTAGGTAATAAGTATATACCAATTATACTCAATACAATGTATGAAAAAATAGTCAAAATAATAAAATAATAATTCCTTTTTACTTCCATATTGATCCCTCTAATATAATATATATTATTAAAAATATATATCATGTAATTTAATTTAAAACTTGACAAAATAGTACAAAAATAGAATAATATGTACTTTTTAAGTATGTTCAATTATGTATAAAAATATTTTTTTTTACACAGCATATTGATGGGTGATATAAATGGAAATTTTTCACAAATTTGAATATATAGATGGTGTTTCTAAAATAGTTATATATGTTAAATATCCAGATTCGTTTGAATTTGGATTAGACTTTGATAAGTTTAACAAGAATGTAAAATCAGTTTCAAACAAAATAAGGGAATATATAATAAAAAACTTTAAAGAAATAAAAGATGATACTGCACTTTTGGTATTAAATGGCATCGTTGTTGGTACTATTGTATTTTCAAGTTTGAATTACCTTAACAATGAAAGCAGTAATTTCTCAAGCGATGAATGTATAATTGAAGCCAGCATATCAAATAATAAAGAAAATTCAACTAATGCTATTAATGAACTAAAGGCTCAAAACGTAGATGTGCAAGAAGACTCTGAAAATGAAAATAATGTACCAATAATAAAAAGTCAAGTAAATAGCAAAAGTAATCCTACTACCAATGTCAAAAATAGTAAAACAAATACTTTAACTTCAAAAGTAACAATCAATAATAATACATCTACTACTACATCTTTTAATAGTATCCCATCTACTAAAACTGTTAAGGTAAAACTTTCATCTGGAAATATTGTTAATTTATCTTTAGAAGACTATGTCGTTGGAGTTGTTGGAGCTGAAATGCCAGCAGAATTTAACTCAGAAGCACTAAAAGCACAGGCTGTTGCAGCCAGAACATATGCATTAAAAAAGTCCTTAAATAATACTACACTTACAGCTACGACATCTGATCAGGTATATAAAACAAATGACCAGTTAAAAGCGTTATGGAAAGATTCTTTTTATTTATACTACAACAAGGTAAAAAGTGCAGTAGTAGCTACTGAAGGAGTATATATGACATATAATGGTTCATATATAGATGCACTGTATTTTTCAATTAGTAATGGAAAAACTGAAGATGCTTCATTTGTCTGGGGAAATAATATTCCATATTTAAAACCAGTAGATTCAAGCTTTGATACAAATGTAAGTGGCTTTTCTAAAGCAAAATCTATTTCAATGTCTTCAATCTCCTCAAAACTTGGGGTTAATTTAAATTCAATATCACAAATAAATATTATAAGTAAAACAAGCAGTGGAAGAATTAATAAAATTAATATATGTGGCAAAGAATTTTCAGGCACAAAGATCAGAAGTTTACTTGGTCTTCGTTCAACAGATTTTTCAATCACGCAATCTGGAAACAACATAATATTTACTACTAAAGGATACGGACATGGCGTTGGAATGAGTCAATATGGTGCAAATGAAATGGCAAAAAAAGGCTATACCTACCAACAAATATTGACTCATTACTATACAGGAATAAGTATTAATAAATTATAAAAAAATAGTACAATTAAACAATTAATATGGTTCTATAATATTCGTTGGGGTGTAA
>HF991933.1:10171-11462 GCA_000433135.1 Clostridium sp. CAG:921 | reverse complement strand
AGATTATATGGTTTAGATACATATGGATTAAGATATTTTAATGTGTTTGGTAGAAGACAAACTCCAGATGGTGCTTATGCTGCTGTTATTCCAAAGTTTATAAAGCAATTAATAAATGATGAAAGACCAATAATAAATGGAGATGGTAAGCAATCACGTGACTTTACATATATTGATAATGTTATAGAAGCAAATTTAAAAGCATGTTTGGCAGACTCTAGTGCTGCAGGACAAGCATATAATATTGCATATGGTGGAAGAGAATATTTGATCGATATATATTATCAATTATGCGAAGCATTAGGAAAAAGAATAGAACCTATATATGGACCTGATAGAGCTGGTGATATTAAGCATTCAAATGCTAGTATAGAAAAAGCTAAAAAATACTTAAATTACTCGCCTGATTATAGTTTTGAAGATGGAATAAAATTAGCTATAGATTGGTACATAGAAAACTTAAAATAAAGGTGAATATAAAGGAGATAATAAAAAAAAGGTGTTATTTAATTCGTACATATTTATATTTGCCTTTTTACCATTAACATTGATAGGATATTTTGGATTACATAAAATAAAACAAAGTAAAATTGCTAAAATATATTTATGTGTCATGTCTTTGATGTTTTATGCTTATTTTAATTTATCATATTTAGGAATTATAGTTAGTAGTATTGTAATTAATTTTTTGGGAAGCAAATTATTGATTAAAGTAAATAATGAATTAAAGAAAAAATTGTTATGCATTTTTTTAGTAGCTATAAATATAGGTGTATTAGTGTATTATAAATACTTTGATTTTCTTATATTAAATGTTAACGCTATTTTTAAAACTTCATTTAATTTACTAAACATATTATTGCCATTAGGAATAAGCTTTTTTACTTTTCAACAAATATCTTTTATAATAGATAGTTATAAAAGTAAGGATGGCATTAAATATAAATTTTGGGATTATACACTATTTGTGACTTTTTTCCCTCAATTAATTGCTGGACCTATTGTGTCACATGATGAAATTATACCGCAATTTGAAAATAAAGAAAATTATAAAATAAATGCTGAAAATTTTTCAAAAGGCTTAATGGCATTTGCATTTGGACTGGCTAAAAAGGTTCTAATTGCTGATTTATTTGGAAATTTGGTTAATATAGGATTTAGTGATGTAAATTCTTTAAATACATTAACCGCGTTTATAACTATGTTTTCATATACAATACAAATTTATTTTGATTTTAGTGGGTATTGTGATATGGCTACTGGAATTGCTTTAATGTTTAATATTAAATTG
>HF991933.1:3045-10116 GCA_000433135.1 Clostridium sp. CAG:921 | reverse complement strand
GCTGTGACAATTACAGAGTTTTGGAAAAGGTGGCATATGACATTAACTAGATTTTTTACTCAGTATGTTTATATACCATTAGGTGGAAATAGAAAAGGAAAGATAAGAACTTATGTAAATATTTTTATAGTTTTTCTTGTATCTGGTATATGGCATGGTGCAAATTACACTTTTATAATTTGGGGAATTTTACATGGCATAGGCAATATATTTACTAGAATTTTTAAATCTAGAATTGAAAAGCAAAATGTTGTCTTAAATTGGCTTATTACATTTACATTTATTAATATAACTTGGGTTATGTTTAGATCAAATACAGTATCTGAAGCAATTTTGTTTTATAAAAAATTGGCATGCTTCAACTTTTATGATATGACTATGTTAGAGCGTATGGTGAATGTATTTAATATTACAGAACTAAAATTTGTATATGATTTATTACCTAATATTCAAACTTTTTTTATAACTTATAAAATACCTATACAAATATTTATGTTGTTTGCATTATTTGCAATATTGGAAATGAAAAATACTAATGAAAGAATAGAATGTTTTAAACCAAATGTAAGAAATGTTATAGTGGTATCGACATTACTGGTTATATCTATTATGTCTTTATCACAAATTTCAACATTTTTATATTTTAACTTTTAAATAAAAAATAAAATCTTGTGAGGTAAATGAAATGTATAAAAAATTTTGTATACAAGTTATAAGTGTGGTTACGGTTGTACTAACATTTATTCGGAATTGTTACTTGGCTAATTGATCCTTTTTTTCAATATCATGTTCCTTTTTTTAATGTAGGCATTTTAAATGAAACATATCAAAATCCAGGAATACTTAAAAACTTTGATTATAATAGTATTATTACTGGATCTTCTATGGTTGAAAATTTTAGAGTTTCATGGTTTGAAGAAAATAATGAAAATGAAAAATTAGTAAAAGTTCCATATTCAGGTGGATATTCCAAGAACTTTGATATTGTGTTTAACTTAGCATTCAATTCACATGAGATAAAAACTGTATATTATGGCTTGGATATGTTTTTGAATTTCTTTTCAAGAGATAGCAATGCTACAAGAAATGAGTTACCACAATATTTATACGATTATAATGTATTTAATGATGTTAAATATATATATAATAAAGATGTATGGTATAAATATACTTTATATAATATAAAAAATTTAGTTGAAAACGTAAAAACGGATAATGATTTAGCATATGTTTGGAATGATAAATGTACATATGGGCTGGATGAAATTTTGAAAACTTATTCTAGACCTCAAATAGTTCAAAAAGCTGTTGATAAAAGCTTATATATGCCTAATTATGATAAAAATATGCAAAATATTACAAAATATATAAAACAACATCCAGAAACAAAATTTAAAATATTTTTACCACCTTATAGTATATTGGAATGGGATAAGGTTGTTAGAAATGGACAATTGGATATGCAAATAGAAATAACCAAAAGAGTGATGGAAGATTTATTGCAATATGAGAATGTAGAATTATATTATTTTCAAAATATAGAAGAGATTATAACAAACTTTGATAATTATAAAGATTATTCTCACTATAATGAAAAAATTAATTATTATATGTTTGAATGTATGTGTAAAAATGGTAATAATAGGATAACAAAAAATAATTACATAAATGAAATCAATCACATGTATGAGATTGTAAAAAATTATGATTTTGATAAAATATTTAATGAGTAAAAGGTGAAAAAATGAATGATAAGGTGTCAATTATTGTTCCTATTTATAATGTGGAACAGTATTTAAAAAAGTGTATAGATTCGATATTAGAACAAACATATACAAATTTAGAAGTACTATTGATAGATGATTGTACAAAAGATAAAAGTGGTCAAATAGCAAAACAATTTGAAGAAAAAGACAGTAGATGTAGATATATAAAAAGAGAAAAAAATGGTGGCCTTTCAGCAGCTAGAAATACAGGAATGAAATATGCTACAGGAAAATATATTTGTTTTATAGATAGTGATGACTGGTTAGATAAAAACTATATAAAAGTAATGCTAGGAAAAATAAAAGAAGACGATGCAGATATTGTTGTGTGTGATTATTGGATGGCGTATGATACAAAAAAGATTCAAGCTAATTCTTTAGAGCAATTAACAGATGATTGTACTATTCAAGAAAAAGTAGCATATATTAGAAATCACACATGGACTAAGATGTTTAGAAAAGAATTTTTTGAAGAATGTGGCTTGAATTTCCCTGAAGACATAAAACGTGCAGAAGATATTGGAATAATAATTCCTTTACTTACATATGCAAGAGAAATTTCTATTGTTAATGAACCGCTATACTATTATAGACAAAGAGATAATTCTTTGTCCAATGAAAAAAAAGAAAAAAAGATAAATTTGGAATTTTATGATAAAACTGTTGAAAATATGTTAAAAAATGCAAATGATAAGTATAGCCTTGAAATTGAATATCATGCCATTATTGAAATGATGTATGGAAAAACTATGCTAATGTTAAAGCACAATTATTCTTTTAAGGAGATAAAAAATCATTTAAGAGCTTTTGATAAACATTTTAAAAATTGGAAAAAAAATAAGTACATAAAAAAAACAAATAGATTAAAAAGGATATTTATAAAAATTGCTGGTTTAAAATTAGTATTTTTGTTAAAAATTATGGTGGTTATTAATGAAAAAAGAAAAAAATAATAACGGTAGGATATTAAATTATATTTTATTAGCATTGATCGTGATTAGTACTATTATGATGATAATATTTCATAATAATATTACTGTATCATACATCGCTACTATATTGATGTTTCTAGCTGATATTATATTTTGTTTAAAAAATTTTAAAAAAAGAACGCTATTGTTTTTATTTCTTAGCTGTTTTTTTATTTTCCTTATGGGAAGACAGACAGTTGAACTAATTGAAACAAGAAAAGTTGTGTATATTTTCTCAAAAGATATATCTATTCATATAATAAGATGCTTATATATATCGTTGTTATCCGTTTTAATTGGATTTTATTTTGTAGAAAAATATGCAAAAGAGTATACTGGAAATGTTAAAGATAATATTAAACTTTTTAACTATAGTGTGAGTAAAGAAAAAATTAAAATGAGTTTACAAAAATATTCCAAAATAATGTTTATTATTGGATTTGCATTAAATATTATATTAATTATTGAAAAAGTTATATATATTCAAGAACATTCATACTTAGAATATTATAAATCTTTTACTTCTGCAATTCCATATATAATACGTATAATTGCTAATATTAGAACCATAGCCTTTTTCATTTTTATAGCTACACTTCCTAGTAAAAAACAAAGTAGAATTCCAATTATTTTGTATTTTTTAGAGTCAATAATGATGCTATTTATTGGAAATAGAGGAAATTGTATTATTAATGTTTTAATACTAATATATTATATAGTTTTTAGACAATCACTAAATAAAAATGAAAAATGGATAAAAAAATCATATGTTATCACTTTATGTGCAGCAATACCATTTATATTTGCAGGTTTAAGCTTGATTGTATATATAAGAGAGAAAATACCACTGGATAACTTTAGTTTTGTTGGACAAGTTGAGAGGTTCTTTAAGAGCATAGGAAATAGTGTTAATATAATAGGATATGGAAAATTATACGAAAAGGAATTACCAAGGAATACTTTGTACTCTTTTGGCGATTTTATACAATACTTAAAATATAATCCTATAATTAGTAGAATTTTTGGCTTAAATCATTTAGAATATTATACTAAGGAATATGCTATGAGTGGTGCATCATTTATGCACACAATATCTTATTTTATAGAACCTGAAGCATATTTAAATGGACATGGATATGGATCATCATATATAGCAGAATTATATAGTGATTTTAAATATATTGGGGTAATATTTGGAAATTTATTTTTAGGTGCATATATGGCAATTTTTAACAAAATATATAAAAAGAGCTATTTATTGTCTGCTTGTATGCTACTAAGTTATAATATTATGCTTTTTATCCCAAGAGCAGCTTTCGACTACATTTTAACTTATGTCTTTAATTTTACTGTTATATTAGGAATTATCATTATAGTTGGATTAACAATGTGTGATATATTTATACAAAAAGGTAAGGAGAAATTATTGAATGAATAAAAGTCCAAAAGGAATTGAATTTATAAAAAACTTAATAGGATTTTCATCTGCGGCGTGGATAAGTGCAATAATTAGTTTTGGTTCAACACCAATTATTACTAGATTATTTTTACCAGAAGAAATAGGAAAGGTAAATTTATTTATTACTTTTTTGAATTTCTTTCAAATATTATCAATATTTGGGTTAGATCAGGCTTATATGAGATTTTATAATGAAAAGCAAAATGGCTTAAATAAAAAAAATTTATTTTCTTTTTGCTTAAAAATAAATTTCATTATGTCGGTAATATATAGTATTGGCATATTATTTTTTAGTAATTGTGTCTCAAGCAATATTACTGGTCAAAATAATATACAAGTAACAATACTACTTGTAATAGCGGTGATTTCAAGCACAATATTAAGAATGTGTAGTATTTATTCAAGGATGGAGAATAATATTAAATTATACATTTTTCAATCGGTTTCAATAACAATTATAGAAAAAGTATTAATTATATGTTCATATGCAATTGGTGCTAAATATTTTAATGCAATACTTTTGATTTCACTTGGATATTTATTAGTTGCGACAATAATGATTATGATAAACCGAAATAGCATATTTATATCTACTAAAAACGTACCTAAGGAAACAGTTAAAGCTATTTTTAAGTTTTCTGTACCTTATTTACCAGTGTTATTGTTATCATGGCTGAATAATTCAATTCCACAATTATTTTTGAAACAATTTTTGGATTATTCAGCAATTGGAATTTATTCTAATGCTGTGACAATAGCTAACATATTAACTATTTTACAAACTGGATTTACAACTTATTGGAATCCTTTTTCATATGAGAATTATAAAACAAATGGAGAAAAATTAAAAAAAGTGCATAAAATAATAACATTTTTAATTATAATGTTAGCATTATGTGTAGTGCTTGGTCAAGATATAATTTATTTATTACTTGGTGATGCATATAGAGAAAGTAAGAAGTTTTTTGCATTTTTATTATTTACGCCAGTTTGTAATACGATAGCTGATACAACAGGTGTAGGAATAGTTCTTTCTAAAAAGAGTTATTTAAATATTATTACTTTTATATGTAATACTTTAGTAAATGTAATAATATGTATTGCACTAATTCCAGTTATTGGTATAGCTGGTGCAGCTATTGCAGCTGGAACGTCGGCTATAGTGATGCTTATTGTAAGGACATTATTTGGTAATAAGTATTACAAAATTAATGATAGATATAATTATATAATTATTTCAATAATTTCTTTATATGTCGTTGCACTATGGAATCTATATTGCCCAGTAAATTATTTAAAATATATAGTTGCTAGTATTTTTATAATTGTAAATTTATGTGTATATAGAAAAGAGATTAAATATTTATATAAATACTTAATTTCAATAATGAAAAGTTATTCTGAAAGGAAAAAAATAGTATGAAAAAGATATTATTTGTAATGCCAACTATTTCTTGTGGTGGCGCAGAAAAAGCTCTTGTGGAATTATTAAAAAATATTGATTACTCAAGGTGTAAGATAGATTTATTATTATTTAGAAAAGATGATATGTATTATTTAAAGGATATTCCTAAGCAAGTAAATATATTAGAAAATAATGAGAAGTTTAGATATGCGTTTGATCATGTTAAAAACTTGTTAAAGCCCAAAATGTTTTTTAAAAATATACCAATTGTGTTATTTAGATGTTGGCAAACTGCTATATCTAAAATTAGGAAAGTTCTTAGGGTTAAAAGTTATTATTATAATTGGAAAAAATTGAAATTAATTGTTCCACTAAATCAAAAAGAATATGATATAGCAATTGGATTTTTAGAAGGAAATAGTATATATTATGTAGTGGATAAAGTAAAGGCTGAGAAAAAATATGGATTTTTTCATACTAATTTTATTAAAGGTGGCTTTAAAAAGAAATATGAGGAAAAATATGTAGAAAAATTAGATAAATTATTTGCCGTTTCAAAAGCAATGGAAAAAGATTTGAAGAAAAATTTACCTGAATTTGAAGATAAAATAGATACGATAACTAATGTAATGAACTTCTCAGAATTATATAAAAAAGCTAAAGAAAAAGAAGAAATTAAGCCATTATTTTATAATTACGATGGAAAAAAAATAATATCTATTGGAAATTTAAGATATGTAAAGGGCTATGATATTTCAATAAGTGTATGTAAAAAGATAAAAGAAGATGGATATAAATTTAAATGGTATATTTTGGGCGAAGGAACTGAAAGAAAAAATTTAGAAGGACTAATAAAAAAATATAACTTAGAAAATGAAATGATTTTGCTAGGCTTAGTAAATAATCCATATGCTTATTTAGATGACGCTGATATATATGTACAAACATCTAGACATGAGGGATTTAGTACAACAGTAAGAGAAGCTAAGGCATTATGCAAACCAATTGTTATTACTAATTGTGAAGGAATGTGCGAGCAAATAAAAAATAAAGTAACGGGCATTATTACTAGTTATGCCATTGATGATATTGCAAATGCTGTTGAGGAGATGCTTGATGGAAATACTGAAAAATATATTAATAATTTAAAGGAAGAATCTAAGAATCTCTCAATAGAAAAGCAAATGGAGGAATTCTATAACAAAATTGGTTGCTAAATAGGAAAATAAATTTATTAGATAAGTATACTTAGTTGTATAGTCAATTATAATAGATATTATATTATTTAAGGAGGGAAAAATGAAAAGATCAGGTAGAGATAGTGGAAGTTTTGATAGTAAAAATGATTCTGCTAGGATTAAAAATAAAGGAGTTTTAATATTTTTTAGGATTATGGCTACTTTGTTTATAGCTATAAATGTGGCATTTTATGCATACATAACTAGTCTTAATATGATCCCAGCAAAATAT
>HF991933.1:0-3025 GCA_000433135.1 Clostridium sp. CAG:921 | reverse complement strand
AGCAAAATATTTAATTCCAGTGATAATTTGTATTACATTGATTGTTGCACTTTTATCATGGATGTTAATTAGCAAAAAAAGAGGTATTGCAGGAAAGATTATATGCTTGATGCTTATGCTTCTTATAGCATATGGATATCAATTTGCATATAAAAACTTAAGCAAAACAGAGGAATTTTTAGATACTATGTCTTCTTCTACTCAAAATGAAGAAGTTGAAGAATATTATGTTATTGCTAGAAGTGATAGTGCATACTCTACGATAGAAGATACAAAAGGTAAAAAAGTATATACATATAATATTGCTGAAGATGTTCAAAATTTAGTACTTGAAAAATCAAAAGTTGCTTTTGAAAAATCAGAAAGTTTGGAAATGATATATAAAAATTTACAAAATAAAAAAATTGAATTAGCACTTCTTAGTTCTTCACAGTATAATATTATGTGTGATGAAGATGAAACTTTTAAATCAAATATAAAAATAGTTTCAACACTTACTAAAAAGTTAGGTACAAAACCTGCAGAAGAAGTAAAGGCCGAAACTAGTGATCATACTGTAAAAAGTGGTATATTTAATATTTATATAAGCGGAATAGATACAACAGGAAGCATAAGAAATGTGTCAAGAAGTGATGCCAATATGTTACTTACTGTAAATACAAAAACACATCAGATACTTCTTACATCAATTCCTAGAGACTATTACGTTACACTTCACACATACAAGGCAAAAGATAAGTTGACTCATTCAGGAATATATGGTATAAAAGAAACTGTTAGTACTGTTGAAGATTTTATGGGAATAGATATAAATTACTATGTTAGAGTTAACTTTACAACTGTTATAAAAATGGTAGATGTAATTGGTGGTATAGATGTAGATTCTGACTATGCATTTACTACAGGAGAAGGGTATAGCTTCAAAAAGGGTACAAATCATCTAAATGGACAAAAAGCTTTGGCATTTAGTAGGGAGCGTTATAGCTTTGCTGATGGAGATAGGCAAAGAGTAAGAGATCAGCAGAAAGTTATAAATGCTATAATAACTAAACTTACTAGTAGCACTACTTTACTTAGTAAGTATACTGATATTTTGAAATCACTTTCAGGAAGTTTTCAAACAAATTTAACATCAGAGGAGATTAATTATTTGATAAAAGGACAACTAGATAATATGACTTCTTGGTCTATGACATCGTTTTCTTTAGATGGTACAAGTGCAAGTGCTGCTACTTATTCAATGGGATCTCAAAAATTGTACGTGATGATTCCTACTCAAAAAACAATTGATGATGCTAAAGAAAAAATTAATGAAGTATTAAATGCAAAATAGTTTTTTAATTGTAGTTGAATATAATAATATAAACTAAATTATTAAAAATAATTGACCATGGCTGTTTACAATGTGAATAACTATGGTCATATATTTTATAGTAAATGGAGAAAAAATAATGTTTGAAAAGGATTTTATAGTGGCAGACCTTGAAACGACAGGTCTTTCATCTAAAAAAAATGAGATAATTGAAATTGGCGCAATAAAGGTAAAAGATTTTAGAAAAATAGATAGTATGGATATATTTTTAAAACCAGAAAATCCTGTACCTGCGGTTATAACAAATTTAACTGGAATAACAAATGATATGTTACTAGATGGGTATAATTTAGTCGAAGGAATTAAAAAGTTTGTTGACTTTGTAGAGGATTATCCAATTGTATTTCATAATGCTAAATTTGATATGGGATTTTTAAATATAGCTTCAAATAAATTATATGGAAAAGACCTAGAAAACCATTGCTTAGATACACTTGTTTTATCTAGAAAATTAGTAAGTAATGTAAAAGATTATAAACTTGGAACTTTGGCTGACTATTTTAATATATCATATGATGGTGCACATAGATCGCTTAGAGACTGTCAAATAACTTTTGAAGTATACAAGAATTTAAATAAAATTTATCAAAATAATACATTAAACGTTTCTTAAATTTTTTATAAAAAAATAAATGATTTGCATATAAATAAAAACATTGCTCATAATATTTATGGGTGATTTATATGAGTAATAAAAAAAATAAAAAAGAAGAAACTATTTCTAAGAGAAATAAAGCGCTTGAAGAAAATTTTAATGCAGAAATTTCAAAAGAAATTTATGCCACTCCACTTGGAGAAAAATCTAGGTTAAAATCAAAGAAGAAAAAATAATTTAAAATGTAAGTAAGAGTTAAAGAAAAATGAAAAAAGTCTTTAATTCTTGCTTTTTATATGCAAAAATATAATTTGAAAACACCTTAAAATAGGCTATTTTAGTACGTTTGTCGATTTTTGTCGAACGATTTTTCTTGACTTTTATTATCTACAAAGCTATAATGAAAATGTAATTACTACAAATTGACTTCTTAAATTTATTTTTTCTGATCGATTTTCTCTTTCTAAAGACCTATATTTAAAATATATCCCCAAATCTTTTTAATATAGTTTATGTGTAAAAGTAATTAGTAGAAGTAGTGAGTTAGAGCTTTTAATTAATTTGTGAAAGATTTTGATACAATAGTTATTATTTAGTTATTTGTTATGTGTATGAAAATATAAATCATTAAAGT
Organism: Clostridium sp. CAG:921; assembly: GCA_000433135.1. Taxonomy (GTDB): domain Bacteria; phylum Bacillota; class Clostridia; order TANB77; family CAG-465; genus CAG-465. The sequence goes on along the minus strand of HF991933.1, from coordinate 424 downwards.
TAATTTGTAGTATTACAATTATATTCTAGCATGCTAAATAAAAATTGTAAATTAAAATTTAAATTTTGATTTTAAGTAATAATTATTTTTTTTCGTATTAATTGTTAAAACGTTAAAAAGGTCATGTTACTTAAAATAATTTAAGGTAGGTGAATATAATAACAGTTGTAAATAAAGATAATAAGATTAAATTTATTCTAAAGTTTTTTGTCTTAATTATTTTAATTGTTGTAACTTTTGGAGTTTTATACCTTTGTTTAAATTCTAATTTTTTTAATATTAATAATAATAATTCTAATAATATTTTTAAAAATCATAGTGAAAATAGCACTTCTATGTTTGATAATCAAAATAAACAAAAATTTCAAATAGAATCTAGTAATTTTAATAGTTATAATAATAATAAAAATAAATATAAATATAA
>HF991932.1 GCA_000433135.1 Clostridium sp. CAG:921 | reverse complement strand
TAAAGATAATAAACTTGGAGGAATGTTTGCAAATGTTTTTGATGGTAGTCCATATGCAGCCATAAATAATGCATATCCAGATAAGTATAAACCATGGCAATTTGCATATGTACCAAATTCATATTGGACGAAAGAAATCGCTATAAAAGCAACTAAATGGCTCATAGAGGAAAAACTAAAGTGGTCAGAAGAAGAATTATTTAAGGGATTAAGTATAAAAGTTTTTATAAAATATGGTCTTTCTGGAATGATACTTCAGGTATATAATGATAGTCCATATTCGGCTATAAATAGCGCATATCCAGATAAATATAAACCGTGGCAGTTTCAAAATGTGCCATCGTCATATTGGAATAATGAAACAGCAGCTGAGGCAACTAAGTGGCTTATAGAAGAAAAGCTAAAGTGGTCAGAAGATACTTTGTTAGAAAACTTATCAGCTAGAATTTTTATAGAAAATGGACTTTCAGGAATGCTAAATGCTGTATTTGCAAACAGCCCATATGCAGCTATAAACAATGCTTACCCAGGTAAATATAAACCATGGCAATTTGCATATGTAC
>HF991931.1:7747-9130 GCA_000433135.1 Clostridium sp. CAG:921 | reverse complement strand
GTACCTTGATGTTTCGAAGTAACTTTTTGAATAGCAAGTTCCAGGTAAGACTGCATAGTATCTAAATCGGTAGTATATCTAGCACTACTAGCATTAGTTAAAACATTGTTATTATTTAAACTCATAACAACAGCAGTAGCTAAGATGATAACTACTATTATAGTAATTACCAGAGTTATTAAGCTAATACCATGCTTATGAGTTAGTTTTGTAAAAAAATCTTTTTTACAAAAAGTTGAGTTAGTTTTCATAAATTTCCCTCCATAAAATATAATAATATAATTTGTAAAAAACGATGAACTATATCTAAGATAGTGTATAGTAAAAGTAAAAAATAATCAATGGAAAAGTTTTACAATGTATTTTGCAAATATGAAAATTTGAAAATACAAAAAAACAACCAAAATTTACATTCTGATTGCTTTTTTACACATATCTATATTTAGAATAAACAAAAATGGTGCGGGTAAAAGGACTTGAACCTTCACGTCGCTAGACACCGGATTCTAAGTCCGGCGCGTCTGCCAATTCCGCCATACCCGCATCGACATCTATATAATACCACTTGGATTTAAATTTGTCAATATTTTTCTATAAAAAAATTAAACAAAATGTAAGCGTTACATAAAAATGAAAGCAATGTGTAATAAATATGCAAGATTACAAGTTATTATTTCGTAGTAATCTATAATATCTTATGGTTCTATTTCATAAATTTTAGTAGGTGATATAAATGTTTGATAAGGTTTATTTAAAAGATTATATACTAGATTATCCTAAAGTAAAATGTATATTAAGCAAGTTATTAAATAATTATAGTGGCAAGATTACGTGTAATGTAATTGGTACAACTAATTTTTTATATGATATTGCATCGTATAAAATAGGGTGTGGTGATAAATTTGTTTTGTTAGTTGGTGCTACACATTCTAATGAGATAGTTACTACGTATTTTTTACTTGATTTTATGATAGATTTATTAAAAAATTATGATAGTATGCTAGAGTATATGTTAGAATATACATTTTTGTTTATACCTATTTTAAATGTGGATGGTTATATTATAACAAGTTCTAATGTTGTTAAGAATTTTTCTGATTTTTCTAAAGGTGAAATTGAAGGCTTATCAAAAAAATATTTAAAAGTATATAATGAAGATGATAAAATCGCTGCCTGTAAGAAAGAGCCAAAAGCTTTTTATAGTGTACTAAATGCTAGTGTTAAAAATATAGATGATATTTGTCTTAGAAACTCAGTCATAAATATTTTAAAAAAATGTAATTTAAAAGAAAATGTATTAAATATTTGGTCGGCAAATGGGCTAGGGATAGATCAAAATTCAAATTCAATACATAGGTTTAATGAAATAAAGAAATTAAGAAA
>HF991931.1:929-7727 GCA_000433135.1 Clostridium sp. CAG:921 | reverse complement strand
AGAAAAATGCAAAAATTTGCAAATTTAAGATATAATGATATACCAGTAACAATTCCAAGTCCTATGTCATATCCTGGGGAGTTTACTTTTGATAGAAGTCCTGAAAATAAAGCGTTGTATGATTATATAATAAGGTTATATAGTAAAAATAACTTAAAATATATTTTTTCATTTCATTCAACTGGTGGAGAGGTTTATGGTATGCCATCATCATGTTTTAATAATGAATGTAAAATGTTAAGATATTTTGAGGCAATAAAAAAATATTGTGAAATTACAGGATATAAAAAAATGGATGATAAATTTAAATATGGGGTTATGGATTATTATAGAGAAGTATTAAATAATGTTTTATGTCTTACAATTGAACTTTCTTTATTAAATGCTAATCCAATAGGACCTTTTTCTGATATACTAAGTTTAGAAATGGAGGTAGTAAAAAATAAAAATGCAATATTAAAGTTAATATCTATGTAATATGACTTTTTAATAAAATTTAAAATTATAGTAATTATGTAATTTTTTAACAATAGTGTGCCATTAAATAAAGCAAATGCTAAATTTAAATTTAAGATATTAAATTAATAAAAAAATATTGATTTTATATTAAATTTCTGTTATACTAGATATGTAGTGTTTTTTTTTTATGTAGTATTTGAGGTGTATATAGGAATGAAAAAGTATAATTTAACGTATCCACAAAAAAACATTTGGCTTATGGATAAATTTGATGGTAAAAGCAATATTAATGTTATTGCAGGAGCAGTAAATGTTTCTTCATCTTTTGCTGTATCTAAATGTATTTTAGCTGTTAATGAGTTAATTAGAACTAATGAAACTATTAGGACTAGTGTGTTTGATGAAAATGGGCAAGTATTTCAAGAAGTAATGCCATATGAGTATCAAGAAATAGAGATCGTAGATACGTCGTTAATAGATGATAGTAAAAAAATATCATATATTAATGACTGGATTTTACGACCTCTTTTTTTAGTGAAAAATTCTAAACTTTATGAATTTAAAATATTTGATAATAAAGATGGAAGCGGTATGATTGCGTTTAAAATTCATCATATATTGGCAGATGCGTGGACATGTAGTAAAATTGCTACGCTTGTTATAAAGTATATGGAAAGCGATAAAAGTGAATTTAATAAAATAGTACCTTTATATAGTTATACAAATTATATAACGACTGAAGAAGAATATAAGCAATCGGAAAAAATAAAAAAAGATGAGGTATTTTGGAAAGAATATTTAAATGATATGAAAGAAGTAGTATCATTTAAAAATAATAAAAAGACAAATACAACTAGTGCTAAAAGATATACAGTAAATCTTAATAAAGAGTTAACAAATGATATATATAAGTATTGTAAAGAAAATAAAATATCACCATACACACTTTTTTTAGCGTCACTTTATACATATATTTATCGTGTGTATAATAAAAGTGATATTGTAATAGGTACACCAGTTTTAAATAGAGCAAACTTTAAGGAAAAACAGACTTTTGGACTTTTTATATCAACGGTTCCTATGAGAGTAAAAATAGAAAAGAATGAAAAAATACTTGATTTAGCAAAAAAAATTGCAATAGGAACACTTAGCATTTTTAGACATCAAAGGTATCCATACTCAAAAACTTTAGAATATGTTCATGAAAATACTAATATAAAAGAAAATTTATACAATGTATTACTTTCTTATCAAAATGCTAAAGCTGAGATGATTGATGAAGAAAAATATAGTACTACTTGGTTTTTTCAAAATAATATAAATGATGAACTTCAAATACATATAACAGATTTTGATGATTCAGGTTTACTTAGTATAAGTTATGATTATAAAGTAGAACTTTTTGAAGAAAAAGAAGTAGAACTAATACACAAAAGACTTATGAATATTATAGAATCTGCAATGTCAGATAATTTTATTAGTGTTGAAAATGTAAACATAATTTCAAAAACAGAAAAAGATATTTTGCTTTTTGATGTAAATAATACTTCAAAAGGATATAATACAGAAGATTTACTAATTGATGTATTTGAAAAAAATGTAGCTAAAAATCCAGATAAAATTGCTTTGGTAGTAGATGGCAAGAAGTATTCATATTTGGATTTAGATATGGCATCTAATAATTTTGCAGACTATCTTTGCACATACTTTGGTGTAAAAGAAAATGATATTATTCCAGTTATAATGAAAAGAGATGAAAAGTTAGTAATATCTTTACTTGCAATATTAAAACTTGGTGCAACTTATGTACCAGTAGATTATAAATTTCCAGAAGCAAGAGTAAGAGATATGATAGATGGGGCAAGTGTTATACTAACTAATAAAAATTTAGAGTACAGTTTTGATGAAAATATAAATGTTGTTAATTTGTCTTACAGCAATAAACTATGTAATATTTGTAAAAAAGAAAACTTTGATAAAGAATTAAACAAAAAAATAAAAAATAAATTAAAATTAAAAAGAAATACATCAAGTGATAAGAAGATAGAATATATTATATATACATCTGGATCTACTGGAAAGCCAAAGGGAGTTATGGTTTCATCTAAAAATTTAATTAATTTTTTGTATGGAATAAGTGATAAACTTAAACTTAATCAAGATATGAAAATGGTTTCAATAACCACAATTAGTTTTGATATATTTGGACTTGAAATATGGGGTAGTTTCTTTAATGGTGCAACTTTAATACTTGCAAATGATATAGAATGTATAGATCAGTTTGCACTAAATAACTTATGTAAAGAACAAGAAGTTAACGTGATACAAACTACACCAACAAAGCTAAAAATGTTACTTACTCAGTCTACCAACTTTGATGATATGCATTTTATAAAAAATATGAAGAAAATTTTAATTGGTGGAGAAGCGGTACCAGATAGCTTTGTAAATTATTTAAGAAAATTAACTTCTGCTAGTATTTACGATGTGTATGGTCCATCTGAGACTACTATTTGGTCAACTGTAAAAGATATTACGTGTAGCAAAGTAAATGCTGGAGTTCCAATTCAAAATACAAAGTTATATATAGTTGATGAAAATGAAAGATTACTTCCACTTTGCTGTGAAGGTGAGCTTTGTATATCTGGTGATTCAGTAGCAATTGGATATTTTAAAAGGGAAGATCTTACAGATAAGGTATTTAAAAAATTAATTTTTGCAGACGAAGTAGTATATAAAACTGGTGATTTAGCAAAGATTGATATAAATTATGAGCTTACCATACTTGGAAGAGTAGATTTTCAAGTAAAAATAAATGGACAAAGAGTGGAACTTGAGGAAATTGATAAGTTGATCCAAGAAAATGATGAAATAAAATCATGTGCTACTGTTTTAAATAGTGATAAAAAATTAGTATGTTTTTATGTAAGTAAGGGTGGAAATAAAGTAGAAGCTGAAAAGCTAAAGGAGAGTCTACTTACTAAGCTTCCAACATATATGGTGCCAAATTTTTATATATGTCTTAATGAAATGCCAATGACATTAAATAATAAAATAGATAGAAAAGCATTGATAAAAATGGATATTAAAAAATTTATGGAAAATGAGGTAGAAAAAGCTAAAGTAATGCCAAATACTCAAATTGAATCTTTAATATATGATGCATGGAAAAAAGTATTAAAAAAAGATAATTTTGGAATAGATGATAGCTTTTTTGAACTTGGTACGGATTCACTTGATGCAATAAATATACAAATAGAATTGATGTCAAAAAACATACATATAGAATATTCTGATTTATCAAAGTATCAAACAATACGAAAATTAGCAAAGAAAATTGAAATAAATGAAAGTAAAATCGAATATAAAATTGAAAATTTTGATAAGGATTATAGTAATATATTACAAAAAAATAAAGAGGTGTATTTACCAAGTAAATATAATGTAAAAAATGTAATATTAAGTGGTGCAACAGGATTTTTGGGAGCTCACATTTTGGCTGAAATTCTTTCGAGTACAAATTCTAAAGTATTTTGCTTAATTAGAGTAAAAAATGGTCTTAGTGCTACTAAAAGAATAAAAAATACGCTTAACTATTTCTTTGATGATAAATATGATAAGTTTATAGGAACAAGAATTATACCAATAGAGGCAGATATAACTAATATGGATAATTTTGGTATTAATAAACAAGATATGGATATTATAAAAAATGGAGACATAAACTTTTTTGTTCATTCTGCAGCTTGTGTGAAGCATTATGGAAGAATAACTAACTTTTCTAGTATAAATATTGGCGGAACAAGAGCTGTTGCTAATTTTTGCTATGAAAATAAAATAAACATGATACATATATCAACGCTTAGTGTATCTGGAAATGCCTTTGAAACAACGTATACTAGAAGTACTAATACAGAGGCTATATTTGATGAATCTTCATTTTATCAACATCAAAATTTAAATAATGTTTATGTTTATACAAAATTTAGGGCAGAAGAAATTGTACTTGATTATATGGAAAAAGGCCTAAATGCAAATATTTTAAGAATTGGAAATTTAACGAGTAGGTACTATTGTCCAAAGTTTCAATCAAATGTTGAGGAAAATGCTTTTGCAGGTCGTATTAAAACATTTATAGAACTTGGATACATGCCTGATGAAAAATTAAATGTAGAGTTTTCTCCTATTGATTTAACGGCTCAGGCTATTATAAAAATTATTGAATATTTTAATATGCAAAATACAATATTTCATGTATTTAATCATAATCACGTAAGTATAAAAAGATTAATAGGAATTTTAAAGGATTTAGGAATGGAGGTTGTGCAACTTCCAAATGATGAATTCTCAAAACGTATAAAGGATATATTAGCCAGTGATAAGAAATATTTAATAAGAGGAATAATTAATGATTTAGATGAAGATGCCAAACTAGATTATAGTTCAAATGTAAAAATAAAGTGTAATGTAACAAAAGAGTATATGAAAAATATTGGTTATGAATGGAAAAAAATAACCAATGAGTATATAATTAACTACTTAAAGTGCTTAAGAGATTCTGGATTTATAAATTTTTAAAATAAATTAAGATTATAAATTTACAGATTAAATTGTTTATGTTATAATTTTGGTGATAAAAGTAGTGTAAAAATGTGATAATATTTTATTATATGGCAATTAGTTTTAAATAATTTATTGCCATATAATTTTGTTTTTATACTATAAGAGAGGGGATATATATGATTGAAACTATACTACTTGGAGTTGCAATTATTGCACTTACATGTATGCTTATTTATTTAAATAAAAAAAATGATAAAAGTGATATAGCTAAGACTATGAAATTACTATTTGTGCTTTTTATAATTTGGTGTTCAAGCTTATTGGTTCAAAAGATTTTTATATATTCAGGACTTAATATAAATCCTATATATTTTGATTATTTTGCATATATAGGTATATGTTATACTTTCCCAACTGCATATATTATATCTGCACTTTATGAAAATAAAGAGAAAAGAATCTCTAAAAGAAGTCTACTATTTTATGTAATACCTACAATATGTCTATTATTTCTTTGGACAAATGACTTGCATCATTTATTTTATATTAAATATTCTGTTAATTTTAATGAAACCATATATGGACCAGTATTTAATATAAATTCTGTATATTCGTACTTACTTGTAGCAATATTTGATATAAAATTAATTAGGGCGTCTATAAAGAAATCTGGATTTTTCTCATGTCAAACTTTCCTTATAATACTTGGTGGCATGATTCCGGTAATACCAAATGTTTTAGGAGTTTTAAAAATAATAGATATATCAATATATGTAACGCCTACATTATTTACATTTACAGCTGTTTGTTATGCACTTGCAATATTTAAATACAAAGCATTAAACATTACACCAATTGCATTTAAGACAGTAATAGACACTATGTCTGATGCTTTTATAGTTATATCTAATGATGGTACTGTTGTAGACTATAACAAGACATTTGAAAATAAGTTTAAAGAATTTTTTAATAAATATGATGAGAAAACATATGATAATTTATTTGATTACTTAGATAAAAGTAAAATAATTAGTAAAAATGACTTATACGAAAAAATAGAATTAACTAGAAAAAATGGTAAAATAATTACTGAAGAATATCACATAAAAGTAGATGAATTTGATAGATATTTTGAGGTTGATATTCACCCAATATCTGCAAGGAATGATGTTAAAGACTACATTGGTACATTACTTCTTTTTAAAGATATAACTCAGCATAAATTAGATATGGAAGAGTTAAAAATGAAACAGGACATAATAGTAAAACAAGGGCAATTAGTTTCTATTGGTGAATTAGCAGGTGGGGTAGCTCATGATATAAATACCCCTATATCAGCTATAAAAACAGGAATTTTAATGCTAAATACAATGGAATCTTCAAAAACGGAAGAAGAAAAAGAAATATTACAAAGAATGGATAATTGTGCAACTAGGATAATAAATATTGTAAATAGTATGAGAAATCAAATAAGAAACCTTGGTGGGACAACAAATGTAAAATTTAAAATTGCAGATGTAGTAAATGATGTAAAGGTTATAACTTATCATGAAATATATAAGAATAAATCTACTATAGATGTTGAGATACAAGGAGACGTTACTATTAAAGGTGATCCTACAAAACTTGGACAAGTACTTACTAATTTAGTAGTAAATGCTGCACAAGCATATAATGAAAATGGTGGAAAGATTATATTGCGTGTAGGTAAACTAAATGATGATATAGCATTTATTGATGTAATAGATTTTGCAGGTGGAATAGATGAGAGTATTG
>HF991931.1:0-915 GCA_000433135.1 Clostridium sp. CAG:921 | reverse complement strand
ATGAGAGTATTGCTCCATTTGTATTTAAAAATATACTTACAACTAAAGGAACAAATGGAACTGGACTTGGACTTTATCTTGCATATTCTGTAGTAAAGGGCGAATTTAATGGTGAAATTGATTTTAGTACTAAAAAAGGAAGTGGAACTACTTTTCATATTAGAATTCCAATTGCAAAATAATAAAAAAGCATAATTTAAGCTAATAGTTGTATTAAAAAAAGAAAAAATAAAAAAATAAGGTGAACTGAAAGATTAAGGTTCATCTTTTTTTAGTTATATAATAATTAAAAAGATTAGAAAAATTGATAAAATAAAGCAAGTATATGCTATAATTTTAAAAAGTATGTTGAATCAGCTAATAAAATTTGATATAATAGTTAAGATTTATATATAAATTATTAAATAATCTATTTAAGGAGGATACGACTATGGAAAATATTTGTAGTTGTGAGCAAGAAAATTTTGACATTGGTAGTTTTTATATTAAGGAGGTATTAAAAAATGGAAAACCTTTCCCAAGAAATACTTGGAAAGATAAAGACGGTAATATAAATTATGATAATGCAAAAATTGTTGTAAAATTATTAATTGAAGATGTACTAAAATGGTCAGACAAGCAGGTTGTTTCAAATTTATCAGCAGATACATTTAAATCAAATAAACTTTTTTCTATGTTAAAACGGGTATTTAATTATAGTGTATTTAATGCTATTGACGCTGCATATCCAGGAAAGTATAAGCCATGGTTATTTAAAAGGGTAACCCAAGATTACTGGAATTTAAATACTGCTAAAGAAGCCACTATATGGTTAATTAATGAAAGACTTAAAATAAAGGAAGAAGAAATTCCTACTAAGTTAAGTGTTAGAGTGTTTTATGCTAATGGACTTGCTGGAATGATACAAAAATTATT
>HF991930.1 GCA_000433135.1 Clostridium sp. CAG:921 | reverse complement strand
TTCGTCTTTTTCTATAGCAAGTAAATAAACAAAATTTATCAATTGCTTCTCTGTTCCTTTAAGGCTAAAAGTAGTTATTATTTTAGTCTTTAGAACGCATACATCACCAGCTTTAAGCTTTCTATCACAACTTCCTATGCAACTTTCTTTTTTACCAAATATCCCCATGCTATATCTCCTTTTTATAAAGTTACAATAAGCAATATATAGTGTATTTTTATTTTCTTTTAAATAGCTCTATCAATTTCCCACCTCATATATATTAATATATAAATTCCAACAGTACCGCACGTATTATATCATATGATTTTATTTATTTCAATATCACCACTTTATATTTTTTTCTTCATTTAAGTTTAAAAGTAAATTCTAGATTTTGCTTACTAATAAGCTAAGCAAAAAATCCTTCACTATGATAATTCATACATGAAGGATTTTTTATCTTAAATTTTATGTACTAGATTATACATCTATTATTTTTAATTTATCTGCAATTACTTTAAATTAAAGAAAGCATCATCACCATGGAATTGTGCTACACTTCCAAGTTCTTCTTCAATTCTTAATAATTGATTATATTTACATACTCTATCAGTTCTAGATGGAGCACCAGTCTTAATTTGACCAGCGTTTAAACCTACAACTAAATCAGCAATTGTTGTATCTTCAGTTTCACCAGATCTATGAGAAACTACAGCAGTATATCCAGCTCTATTTGCCATTGCAATAGCATCTAAAGTCTCTGTTACTGTACCTATTTGATTTAATTTTATTAAAATAGAATTTGAAACTCCAAGTTCAATGCCCTTTGCAAGTCTCTTTGTATTTGTAACAAATAAATCATCACCAACAAGTTGAATTTTCTTACCAAGTCTATCAGTAAGTTTTTTCCAACCTTCCCAATCTTCTTCTGCAAGACCATCTTCAAGTGAAACTATTGGATATTTTTCAACTAAATCAGCCCAGAAGTCTATCATTTCATCACAAGTAAACATTTTATCTGATTTCCAGAAATAATATTTTCCTTCTTCACCTTTTTTCTTAGCTTCATCATACATTTCTGTAGCTGCAGCATCAATAGCTATTTTAAAGTCTTTTCCTGGTACATATCCAGCTTTTTTAATAGCTTCTACAATAACTTCTAGTGCCTCTTCATCCTTAGATAAATTTGGTGCAAAACCGCCCTCATCACCTACAGATGTAGCTAAACCTTTTGCTTTTAATACAGATTTTAAATTATGGAATACTTCTGCACACATTCTTAAACATTCCTTAAAGCTTGGTGCACCAACTGGCATAATCATAAATTCTTGTATGTTTACACTATTATCTGCATGTTTACCACCATTTAATATATTCATCATTGGAACTGGTAAAACTTTAGCATTAACTCCACCAAAGTAGTTATATAAACTTACTCCTAAAGCTTCTGCTGCTGCTCTTGCTACTGCAAGTGAAACACCAAGTATAGCATTTGCTCCAAGTTTTCCTTTATTTTCAGTTCCATCAAGTTCAATCATAGCAGTATCAATTGCAACTTGATCAAGTGCATTCATTCCTTCTATTTCAGGAGCTATTATATCATTTACATTATCTACAGCTTTTGTTGTACCTTTACCAAGATATCTTGATTTATCACCATCTCTTAGTTCTACAGCTTCAAAAGCTCCAGTTGATGCTCCAGATGGAACTGCAGCACGACCTACAAATCCTCCTTCAACTTCAACTTCAACTTCAACAGTTGGATTTCCTCTTGAATCAAGTATTTCTCTTGCATATACAGATTCAATTTGTAAGTATTGTTTCATAAAAATTCCTCCTTAAAAATAATATATATTAACTAACAAATAAATTAAAAAGTATATAATAATTTATATTACCAATCAAAAATTATTTGTAGAAAATAATCACATACATACATTATACACCAATATCTACATAAAATCAATTAAATAGATCAACACTTTTTGGGTAGCATTACATATTTTCATTATCTTCATTTTCTTTTTCTGCTTGTTCTCTTAAAAGTTGATTTCTAGCTATTTCATAAGGTGTATATACGTAGTTTGAAATACTAGATAAAGCACTTGTTCTGCCATTAATATACAAGTCAAAGTTTCCATCTTGAAAATGTTTAAACTGTGCTTCATCATAATATTCATCCTTAGATTTATACATAAATCATAACCTCTTTTCTTAATAAAATGGTAAATATTTTATTAATTACTATTACTAAACATCGTTATATCTAGCAAGCTCTTTGAAAAAGCTATAACTATCTTTTGAATTATACTCTTTTGTATTAGACTTTTCAATATCTTTTACTTTTTCATTATACTTTTCTTGAAGCTCAATCTTTCTTTCAATATCTGATAAGTCATGTTCAAGTTCTTCTCTGTCCATCGCTTCGTTATAATCTGCAAGGCTCCTTGCTAGAAAATCCTTAGAATAATTTAAATATTTTAAATCAAAATCTTGAACATCTTTATACTCATTTAGAAGTTTTGAAAGCACATCATCTAATTTTTCAGATTCATACTCTCTTTCTAATACATTCTTAGAAGTTTCATAAGCAAAGTCTCTAAATGTAGACCAATAAAGAGATACATTATCATCTTTTCTGTAATACTTATACACATTAGCGGTAAGATTTATAAGAAGAGCTGCAAACCTTGCAGGTGTTATTTTACCACTATCTAAATCTTCCATAAGATCATCACGTATATCTTCAAGTTCAATTCTTATCTTTTTTAGAGTAGCAACCAAAAGTTTCATATCATTTTTTTTCTTTTTCTTTTCTTCTTCTTTTCTTTTCTTTTCAAGTTTTTCTTTTTCTTCTTTTGATTTTATAACTTTAAATCTTCTTTTTCCACATTTTGGACATCTAAGCCTTTTATCATATGGAATAGACGTATCTGGCTTTGGTTTTAATTCATTTTCATCAATAATATTCTTACAATTCATACACTCAACTATAAGAAGAGGATATTGCTCACTTTCTTCTTCTTCCTCATCTTCTTCTGGGTGTGTTATCATGTAAGTATAATACTCTGAATCAGTATCAAAATCAGCCCTAGTTTTTCTTTCTTCTTCTTCCATTCCTACCACCTAATGTAAACTATTTTTCGATTTCTATTAATGATTCACCACTCATTTCTTCTGGTATTTTTTCATCCATAAGTGTAAGTAAAGTTGGTGCTATATCACACAATCTACCATTTTTTAGTGATTTAATCCTATTTGAAACAACTATAAATGGTACATCAAATGTAGAATGAGACGTTATTGGTTCACCAGTCTTTAAATCAAGCATATATTCACAGTTTCCATGATCTGCAGTAATTAAAGCTTCTCCACCAACTTCCTCAATCTTAGAAATTACTCTTCCAACACATTTATCAAGAGCTTCAACAGCCTCTATTGTTTTTTCTAAATTACCTGTATGTCCAACCATATCACCATTTGCATAGTTTATAATTATAACATCATACTTTTTAGAATCTATTGCTTCTACAACATTATCAGTTACCTCATAAGCAGACATTTCAGGTTTTAAATCATATGTAGCAACCTTTGGAGATGGAACAAGTATTCTTCCTTCACCATTATATGGCTCTTCTTTTCCACCATTAAAGAAAAATGTTACATGTGCATATTTTTCAGTTTCTGCAATTCTTAACTGAGTATAGCCATTATTTGAAAGATACTCACCTAATGTATTTTTTAATTCAACAGGCTTGTAAGCAATCCCTACATTTTTAATACTATCATCATATTTTGTCATAGTAACAAAAGTTAAATCTTGTATTTTTTCTCTTTCAAAACCATTAAAATCTTCTAACATGAAAGCCTTTGTAAGTTCCCTTGCTCTATCTGGTCTAAAGTTAAAGTATATTATGCTATCACCGTTTTTTACATTTCCAAGAGGCTTTCCATCTTCACCAACCATAACTATAGGTTTAACAAACTCATCAAACTCCTGGATTTCATAAGATGTTTCTATTGCTTTTTGTGCAGTCTTAAAGAAATTTCCAATACCATTTGCCATAGCATCATATGCAAGCTTTACTCTTTCCCACCTATTGTCTCTATCCATTGCATAATATCTACCAGTTAACGTAGCAATTTTACCTATACCAATTTCTTTCATTTTTTCTTCTAATTCTTTTACGTACTCAATAGCAGATGTTGGAGGTGTATCTCTACCATCTAATATAGCATGTACATACACATTTTCTAATCCATTATTTTTTGCCATTTTTAAAAGAGCAAATAAATGATCAATATGAGAATGTACACCGCCATCAGATAAAAGACCAACTATATGCAGTGCCTTTCCTTCTTTTTTTGCATTATCCATAGCATTTTTTAGTTCACTATTTTCAAAAAATTTTCCTTCATTAATTTCCTTTGTTATTCTCGTCAATTCCTGATAAACAATTCTTCCTGCTCCAATATTTGTATGTCCTACCTCAGAATTTCCCATTTGGCCTTCTGGAAGTCCAACAGCCATACCACTTGTAGCAACATAAGTATTTGGATACTTTGATATATATTTATCTATATTTGGAGTATTTGCAAGCTTAAATGCATTTCCTTTTTCTTCATCATTTAACCCCACTCCATCCATTATCATTAATAAATATTGTCTATTTTTCATACAGTTCACACATCACTTTCTGCTGTTATACAGCCACAATATTATATCATTTTTCTTAGTAATTTACAATAGCAACAAAATCATTTGTAAGAGAAGCTCCTCCAACAAGTGCACCATCTATATTTGGCATGTTAAGGATTTTTGAAGCATTTGAAGGCTTTACACTTCCACCATATTGAATTCTAACTTTACCGGCTATAACCTCATCATAAATTTCTGCAATTACATCACGTATATATTTGCACATTTGCTCTGCTTGTTCATCTGTGGCTGTAACACCAGTACCTATTGCCCATATTGGCTCATACGCAATCACTACATTTCTTTTCATTTGATCTTTAGTTACATCTTTTAACGCATTTATAACTTGTGATTTTACTACATCAAACATCTTCTCTTCATTTCTTTGTTCTAAAGTTTCACCTACACAAATTATTGGATTTAAATCTTTTTCAAGTAATTTTTTTACCTTCTTATTTACAATTTCATCTGTTTCATTAAAATATGCACGTCTTTCACTATGTCCTACAATACAATATTTTACTCCAGCAGATATTAACATATCAACAGAAGTTTCACCTGTATATGCTCCTTTATCTTCAAAATACACATTTTGTGCTCCAAGTGATATTTTAGTTTCATCTATTAGATCTGACACAGTACTTAATGAAACAAAATTTGGACAAAGCACAACATCAACTTCATCTGTGTTTATTCCATCTTTTATACTATTTACTAATTCTGTTGCTTCAGTTATAGTATTATTCATTTTCCAATTTCCTGCAATTATTTTTTTTCTCATGCTTTATATCTTCCTTTCTAATTTAATACAATTTTATTTTTTATATCCTCATCACCTATCCATGATGGTTCAATAGATTTTTGTGCAAACTTAAATTTTAAAGTACCCGAATTATCTATGCTCCACTTTCCATTCCAAAAAGTATTTTTATCTACATTAATCATAGACCAATCATCACTATCAAACATATCTTCAATTTTTTTATTTACTTTTTCAAATGAATTTTCATCAAGTGTCGAATTATTTATTATATACATCCCCACTCCAGATTGTATTTTATCATACTCATCTAAAAATTTTTCTTTACTTTGATTATATTTTACTAAAAGCTCAGAAGAGTACTTTTTAGAATTAAGTTTTGATAAATCAGTTCCATCATTTATTTCTTGCTTTCTATTAAAAAAACTTACAAAAATAATCAAAACTATTATTCCAAGTAATACAATAATTGAAGTAATAAATTTCTTTTTATCTTTTATAACTATATGATTCTTACTTTTTTTTACTTTTTTCTCCATATATTATACCATTATTTGTCCATCAATGCTTCAATTCCTGGTAACTTTTTTCCTTCCATAAATTCAAGTGAAGCCCCACCACCAGTAGAAACATGTGACATTTTATCCTCACATCCAAATTTTTCAACAGCAGCAGCACTATCACCACCACCTATTATAGTTATTGCATCTGATAAAGCCATAGCATTTGCAATTTCTTTAGTACCAGTAGCAAATTTATCATACTCAAATACACCCACAGGTCCATTCCATACAATTGTTTTAGCTACTTTTATTTCAGCTTTATATAGTTCAATTGTTTTTGGTCCTATATCAAGTCCCATATATCCATCTGGTACATCATTTATCGCAGTTATTTTTGTTTCAGCGTCATTTGAAATTTCTTTTGCTACTACGTTATCTACTGGAAGCAACATTCTAACACCTTTTTCTTGTGCTTTTTTTATAATTTCTTTTGCCACTTCGATTTTATCGTCTTCACATAAAGAAGAACCTATTTTTCCACCTTGTGCCTTTATGAAAGTATATGCCATAGCGCCACCAATTAAAAGTGTATCTACCTTATCAAGTAAACTATTTAATACATCAATTTTACTAGATACCTTAGATCCTCCAACTATTGCAAGAAGTGGTCTTTTAGGATTATTTATTCCATTATCTAACGCACTTATTTCTTTTTTTATTAAAAATCCACATACAGAAGGCAAAAAATGTGTTACTCCCTCAGTTGATGCATGAGCTCTATGTGCTGTTCCAAAAGCATCGTTTACAAAAATTTCTCCAAATGAAGCAAGTTTTTTAGCAAATTCTGGATCATTTGCCTCCTCTTTTTCAGTCATTCTAGTATTTTCTAGTAATACTACGTCTCCTTCTTTCATATTTGAAATTATATTTTTTGTCTCTTCAGAATCCAAATCCTCTACAAATGTTACTTCTTTTGAAAGTAATTCACTAAGTCTTGTTGCTACTGGCCTTAAGCTAACATTTTTTCCAGTCTTTCCAATATGCGAACATATAACAAGTTTTGCTTTGTGATCTATTAAATAGTTTATTGTTTTTAAAGATTCAACTATTCTTTTGTCACTTGTAATCTTTCCTGTTTCTTTATCAAGTGGTACATTAAAATCACATCTTAATAACACTCTTTTTGATGTTACATCTATATCTTCTACTGATTTCTTATTTATCATATTTTTTCCCCCTAAAATGCAAATAAAGACCAGCTTAAATTTAAAAAGCCAGCCCTTATTTAAAAATTAATATACATACTTTATACTTATATACATAAAAAATATATAACTTTATAACCTAAAACTGGTCACATATATTACTTATTATCAACTTCATGCATATGAGTTATTAAATCAACTACTTTATTTGAATAGCCCCATTCATTGTCATACCAAGATACTAACTTTACAAATTTATCTGATAGAGCAATACCAGCTTTTACATCAAATATTGAAGTATGTGGATTATGAATGAAGTCTGATGAAACTAATGCTTCGTCTGTCCAATCCATTATTCCTTTCATATTAGTTTCACATGCTTTTTTTACAGCTTCTACTATCTCATCATAAGTAGCAGGCTTTTTCAAAGTACATGTTAAATCAACTACTGATACATCAAGTGTAGGTACTCTAAATGACATACCTGTTAACTTACCATTAAGTTCTGGTATAACCTTTCCAACAGCCTTTGCAGCTCCTGTTGATGATGGAATAATATTTCCAGCAGCAGCCCTTCCGCCTCTCCAGTCTTTATTAGATGGACCATCAACTGTTTTTTGTGTTGCTGTTGTTGAGTGAACTGTAGTCATAAGACCTTCTTCAATTCCAAAGTTATCATTTATAACTTTAGCAAGAGGTGCTAAACAGTTAGTAGTACAAGAAGCATTAGATACAACGTTCATATCAGTTGTATATTCATCTTGGTTAACTCCCATAACAAACATTTTTGCATCTTTTGAAGGTGCAGAAATTACAACTTTTTTAGCTCCACCAGTAAAGTGTGCAGATGCTTTTTCTGTTGTAGTAAATACACCAGAAGATTCAACTACATACTCAACTCCTGCTTCTTTCCAAGGAATTTCGTTTGGATCTTTAAAATTATATACTTTAACAGTTTTACCGTTTATTATTAAGTTACCGTCTTCAACTTCTACTTTAGCATCTAATTTACCATGAATAGAATCATATGTTAACATATATTTCATATAATCTACATCTATAAATGGATCATTTACTGCAAGTACATCAACATTGTCCCTTTCTAGTGATGCTCTCATCACAAGTCTACCGATTCTTCCGAATCCATTAATACCCATTTTTATGTTCATACAAAATACCTCCTCTTTGTATACTATTATTTTAATACAACAATGCCAATTTTTCAAGTATTAACAAAAAATTTTACTTTTTTTAACCATATATTGCCTTTTTCGACATATATTATTTATCTTCTGTTAAAATAATAAAAATATTATAAATTTTGTACAAAAAAGCAGTGCACTAAATTAGCTCTAGTACACCGACTTTTTTACTGAAATAATTTTTTTACATTAATACCACTTAAATATTCAAATCATAGCTTATTACAAATTGTGTTAGTCGCTCATTAACATACGAAATATGTCTATAACTATTTTGTATAGTACAGATTTCACATTTTATATCATTTTTTCTAAACTCCTCTAATAATTTTTTTAAATCTAAATAAACAAAACCACATTTATACACAGTTTCTGTTTGAGAAAAATCAATAAATATTTCTTTTTTACTAACGCCTTCTACATAATTGTATATTGCAATTATTCTTTTTTTAGTGCTATTTACAAACTCTGAAAAATCAGTAGGAGCACTTTCAATGTCATCAAAATCTCCACAAAAAATTAAAGTAAATTCAAAATATTTTTTGGCTTTTCTATTTTCACTTTTTGCACTTTGCATTAAGTCAAATATCTCTTGATGAGTAAACTTTAAGGTATTACTATCAATATTTTCATAAAGTTCCAATGTTTCATAACTATTAACTAATACTGCACCACCTTCAATGCACCTAGGTGAAATAAACAAGTAATTTTTCTCCTTACCTGCTTCTACTAACCAATCTTTAAAGCTCATACATTCCTCCTAAACAAATTAAATTTTAGATACTACAATATTACCACTTCCTAATCAAATACTAATTACAAAAGTTCGTTCAACATCAAAACATAAAGTTTCATTCATTTTGACATTTAATCACATTTTTCCCTCCTACTTATAAAATATTATAGTAGTAAATGTAGTCATCACTTGTAATTATATCACGTTTATTTAAAATGTAAATTATTTTAACTAATTTAGTAATATCTAAAAAAAAACACCAATATATACGTTAATATAAAACGTACTATTAGTGTTTTTTATAATACTATTCAACAACCATATTAGGGTTAAATTTCACATCAGTTTTTAATTCATTGTTTTCTTCTTTCTCACCAGGCTTTAATATTTCAAGTGGTTTTACAACTAATTTATACTTTCTACTATCTGGCTCAAGTTCAAAAACATTTATACTATTTACAAGATCATTTTCCAAATGTTTTAATTCAGTTGTAAAATAAATCTCATCATCTTTTAAAACTATTCCAACTTTTTTTATAATTCTAAATATTTCAGCTATATGTTGAATATCTTCTCCAACAATAACAAGTTGTGGCTTTTCATAAAAACCAGCATCATTTCTTGTAAAGTTTTCATAAAAATCTGAATAAAGTTGAACTTTTTCAGCAAACATATTTTGCCAATCTTCATTTCTTCTAACAACTTCAAAAACAAAATTTTCTTCATCTGTACCATTTTTTAAAGTAACCATACCGCCTGTTGGTTTAAACTTTACATTATATTTCTTAGAATATAATAATACATTTGGTGTGCTAGAGCTATATGCTGCAACTTTTTGCATATATGCAATTATTATCTGATTTCCAGCAAGTTTTCTTTTTACTGCATATGCAGGCTTTGTATTATCTGTTGGTTGCCAAGTAGTTGGTATATTTCTTTGTTTTAATATATATGTTGCTATCTTATCCATAGCATACGCTCTGTATGAACTTTTACCAGCTTCACTTTGGAAAAAATAACGTGCAATTACTTTAGATTTTGTTAAATCTTCTAACCACTTTGCAACTTTATTTTGTCTTTTTTCTTCTTCTATATCATTTAGTTTTCCTCTTAGTTCAAGTATTTGTGTCACTTGTCTTGATGTTATAAAGCCAAATTCGTTTACTACCTCAAGTACTTTTATGTGATATTCATTTATATACCCCATATCCATCTTAAATACAACTTGATTTATTGATGCAAAACCTTCTTTTCCATCAAAAACCTTTATCTCATTTTCTCTTACCGCAAAAGGTGACACTACAGTTTTTACTTCTTTATCATTTACCATTTTTACATCTCTCCTTAAATTTTAATTTTGAAATTTAACAATTGGGCTAATTGCTTAGCCAAAATAGTGAAAATCTCACTACAACATTTATTATACTACATTTTTATAATTTATTCAATAGATTTTTTAAAATCCGCTGTAAAATTGCGTAATATTTTAAATAAATTTTACATAACTTTTAAAAATATATTGCTAATAATATTTACAAATAGTATTAGTTGTGATATAATCTTACATGCATGTATATATATAATTTAACACAATTGTGTAGAAAGGAGAGTATTTTTTGTAACTGTTAACTAAGACAACAATAAAAAAGGAGAAAAAAATGAGCAATTCAGATTTTGAAAAAAGGATCTTAAAAAAATTTAGTAGTATGTCAATTTTAAAGAGAGTAATAATCATAATTTATACTCTCGTGGTTGTAACAGCAATGTATTACCTTTCTTCTAATTATCTTTTTAGAGAGTTATCAAACGAGAAGATGTTAGAGTACAAAAAGGTAATTACGCAAGTTTACAATGGTTCTGAGGTAGATAAAAAAATATACGATCCGATAATCATTGGTAATAAAAAGATTATGTTTGCTTCTTACCCAATGCACACAGGATATGTACTTGGTATCGAGAAAAAAGGCGAACTTAAGGTCTCATATCATTTTCAGACTGGATGTAATATTGT
>HF991929.1:742-2657 GCA_000433135.1 Clostridium sp. CAG:921 | reverse complement strand
GTATATTTTACATTTTCATCGGTAATGATGCAAAAATAGTAAGCAAATTATTGTGCTTAAAACTTACTAATCTAAACGATAACTATCAAAAATGTGGGTTTCCACAAAATTCACTTGAAAAATACTTAAATCTACTAAACTGTACATCTTATGATATAAAAATCATAGATAGTTCAAAAGAAACTTCCTATAATATAAAAGATTTTATATTAAATAAAGAATTACTTGATTTTTTAAACACTATAACTAGTATAAATGAAGATGAACTATCAGTAAAGGATGCTTATATTTTCATAGAAACTATAAAATTAAAAGCATCAAAGCTTTTAAAGGAGGAAAATTTATCATGAGTAATGTAAATGATGAAATAGATAATCCACATAAGACAAATAAAAATTTACTAATTTATCAAAAATATATGAACCTTATATACTACTCAAATGATATCGTTAGGAAGTATCCAAAATCTGAGAGATTTTGTTTAGTTGAAGAAATTAAAACCACATCCTATTTAGGACTTAGAATGCTAATTCATGCAATCAAGTCATACTCAATTCCAGAAAAATTAAAATACTTAAAAGAGCTAGATGTATATCTTAGTCTACTAAAAATTCATGTTAGACTTTCATATAAGTATCAATACATTTCTTTAAAGAACTATGAAAACTGGAGTAATATGATATCTGATATTTGTAATATGTTAGGAGGTTGGATTAACTCTTGCCAAAAACGATAAAAAATAAATTTCTATCTTCTCTAACTTTTGAAAAGTTCATGGCAGCTCATAAACGTGCTAAACAAAGCAAAATGTTTAAAAATGAAGTATTAAACTTTGACTTAAATTTAGAAGTAAATATAATTAACTTGCTAAATTCTCTCAAAAATGATACCTACTTAGTTGGAAAATATAATTCATTTAAGGTATATGAACCAAAAGAGCGAATAATTCAATCTCTCCCCTATAAAGATAGAGTTGTTCATCAATGGTACGTGGAAGAATTTATAAAACCATATATTCTTCCTAGATTTATACATGATACTTATGCTTGTTTACCTGGTAAAGGTACCCATGCTGCAGCTTGTGCAATTCAAAAAATGATGATAGAATATAAAAAAATTAACCCAGATTATTATGTTTTAAAATGTGATATAAAAAAATTTTTCAATAGTATTGATGTAAATATTCTATTTTCAATTTTAAGTAAATATATTTCAGATAAAAAACTTTTAGAATTCACTAAAAAAATACTATATGAAAATCGTCCATTTCCAACAAGTGCAGGAATCCCCATAGGAAATTATACAAGTCAATATTTTGCTAACATTTATTTAAATGAGCTTGACCAATATGTAAAAAGAGTACTAAAAGTAAAAATGTATGTAAGATATATGGATGGTGCGACACGTTCATAAGTGAAAAGCTTATGCCTATTTTTTAGAGAACTAATATTCCAAAAGATGGAATGATATGGTAACGCATTGAAACATCTTCCTTAATCTGCGACATGCAAATTTGTATGTAATTACTAATTTGTATGAAGCTCGCTAAAGTCGGCATTTTTTGTGCCGGAGGTCTAAAAAGTTTCTATGGTTAGAATGTAGCTTACTACTGACAAATTTTCGAATGTACGAGTTTGAAGCTGTGGTAAAGTAAAAATCGTCCATATGAAATACCATATAGTGTTACAGGCACTATCAAGGCTTTTAGCTCATAGAAAAGACCTAATGAAACCGTATAATAAATAGATAGGAATATTGGAACGTGGAACAGTTAGAATACTTGAGCTATTACAGGCTATGACGTAGTTATAGAAAATACATAATCTATATTTATCTAACTTGAGTAGTGTCACAGTAGCTATGAAAAATTAGAAATAATTTGGAGCGATAGGCACTAGTCATAAAAAATTATGAT
>HF991929.1:0-721 GCA_000433135.1 Clostridium sp. CAG:921 | reverse complement strand
TGATGGCGCGCCGTATGAGTTGGAAACTCTCACGTACGGTGCAAAGCAGGGGAAAATCTAAAGACAGCATCAAAGGATTACCTATTGCTATATTTTATCTTACTACTAAAAGACAGAGAAACTTGTATAAAATATAAACTTTTAATAGAAAATTTTTTAAAAAAAGAATTAAAATTAGAACTAAACAGAAAGTCAAAATACTTTCCAAATAAAATGGGAATTAATTTTTGTGGATATAGAATATTTGAAACTCATCGCCTACTTAGAAATTCTTCTAAACGCAGGATAAAAAGGCGTATTAGAAGATGGAATAAAAAATACCTAAATAATGATTTAAATATTCAAAGAATTATTCCTAAAATTAATTCTTGGCTTGGGCATGTCGAACATTGTAATTCATATAATTTGACAAAAAAAGTGCTAAATAAATGCTATTTTTTACTAACTGATAATACATACGAGTCACTTGATAATGATCTACACAAACAAATTGAAAATAACAAATAATAAAAAAAAAGATACATCATATTCTTAATACGGTGTATCTTTTTTAGTTTTGGATTTTCACCATTTTGCTACTAAAACAAAACTAAATTTTATGTGTTTATAACAATTTGTTACAGGAATCAGACTTCTTTGATACAATATCACACGGTAATGTCCGTAAACAATTACCCCACTGGATTTATGAATATATATTCATTGTATCAGAGTGCTACTC
>HF991928.1:6591-11491 GCA_000433135.1 Clostridium sp. CAG:921 | reverse complement strand
ACCTTTGCGTTGCACCATTTATGTATGAATCTATTTTTTCAACAAAAGGAACCATAAGCACTATATTATACCCTTTTAACAAAGAATTAATCTGTAAAAAATCAAGTGAATCCTTTTGATACTTGTTAACAATTATATTTATTTTTTCTTTTTTAATATCCCACACTTTTGTAAATATCTCTAAGTATTTGCAAGCCTGTCTTATACTTATATAATTTGGATTGATAACAAAAAATATTATATCGGAATATTCTAAAGTATATGGAACCACATCTAAAAATGGTGATGATGGTAAATCTACAAATGTAAAATTTGATTCACACCTTACACTTTCATATATTTTTTCATAATTTTTGCTTGAAAGTTTAGATTTAAAATCAAATAAGTTAACATTATTTGGCATATACCAAAGTTTCTTATTTTTTCCATCTTTTATCATATACTTTTCTAAAAATTTATTTAATTCAATATTGTTATCAATATCGTCTATTGCATTTGATAAAGAATTATTATATTTTAGCGAATTAAATATATCAATTGCTGGATTTTGAACGTCCATATCAAGTAATGATATATTAATATCTGAGGATTTTGCTAATTCTTTTGATAAAACAGACGATATAAAAGATTTACCAGCACCACTTGTTCCATACACAGCTACTAATTTTTTCAAATTAGTTTTATAACTTGCATAATATTTCTGTGCTGCTTCGTTAAAAGCAACACTACTAGCATTACTTTCATATTTATATACTATTTTATTATCAGAGTTTATTAAATTGCATATTTTTTCAGTAGATACTATATTTCCTTCTATAATATTAAAAACTTCATTAGCAAAAAGAAATTGCTTATATTTTTCATCTAATTTTTCAACTATATATATAATTTTTATATTACTATTTGCAAGTTTCATCTGTTTTATATACATTTCTTTATTTATTTTACCTTCTAAATTGTCTTTAGTAATTATAATATACGCTTCTAAGTTATTAGCTAAAAATTCTATCACTGCTTCTTTTTCAGTTATATCATACGTATATACATCATTACCATATATCTTTTCTAACTCATTTTTTACATATGAGTTATTAAGTGCAACTAAAATTTTCATTTAACACTCTCCTAATATTTTCTTTTCGTATTTATTTGCTTTTACATTAATAGCAACATAATCATTTTTTATTCCAAGTATTGCTTGTCCTTTTTGTAAATTTGACATCATTTCAACTATGTTTTTATCTTTCATAACAATCTTTTGCAATATTTCCTTATCGTTATATTCCATCTTAAAAAATAGCTTAAACGCACTATTATTTAGCACACCTTTTCCAAAACTTCCACCATCATACATAAAAAAGTCAGATATATCTTGAGTTATTGTAACAATACTTGCCTTTTTCTTTCTTATAGTCTTATACAATTCAAATATTATAAAAAGCATATTATTATCTTTACTCAAATTAAAAAATCTCCAAATTTCATCAAAATAAATAATTGTATTTGTTTTACTGGATTTATTTAAATTCCATTCTATGTATTCATCAATTTCATTTAATAAATACAAAACAATTTCTGGTACAAAGTTTTTATTTACATTTTTTAAACAAAATATAGCTCCAGTCTTTAAAATCTTATCTACACAATTGCTTTTATTAAGTATCATTTTAGGACTTTTATTTGATATTCTAAGTACTATTTCTTTTAATTCCAAATCTCCTATACCATCAATTAAATCATTTATTGTTGGAAAACTATTACTAGAAATTCTCGTATCTTTTAAAAATATGTTATTAATGCTATTTTTTTTAAATAAATCTTCAATTGTAATAATATTAAATTTGGCGTAAGTTTCAATCATTTTACTTTTTAAGACCCCTTTATATTTTTTTATATCTTCATCTAACTTGCAAAATAGATTAATAATTTTGTCAATTTTAGAAATTATTACTTTTGGTCCATACTTTACTATTTCATATTCAAAAATCTCCATTATATTTAGACTAATAAAGCTATTATAGCTATTCGAAAAATCTACGTATGTTATTCCTAGATTTTCTGCAATTTTTTGATACTCGCCTTCTACATCAAATATAAACTGGCATTTAGATGAAAGATAATGTCTAATTATTATAAGCTTAGTAAAAAATGATTTCCCAGAACCACTTCCACCAAAGATACAAATATTTGCATTCAAGTATTTACTATTAAATATATCCAAATTACAAATTCTATTATTATTTTTAAAAAATCCAAACATGATACCATTTCTATCAAATATGCTATCACTTATAAATGGAAATTGATTAGCAAGTGCAGAAGTTGTGAAATTTTTATAAGAAAGTGACTGAAACTTAAAATTTTCAATCATATATGGCATAGATTCCAAATAACAATCAAGTTGTCTAAAATTTGCAATTGAACATATGATTCCTTTAGCATATAATCTTGCTCTTAATCTTTCTACATTTCTAAATAGTACTTTCAAATTCTTCTCATACATAGTAATAATAACGCTACACAAAAAAATTTCTTCACCATTTATCTGAATCTCCTTTCTCAAATTCATTGCATCTTCTCTGCTTTTGCCTACTAAATCAATATCTATTTGATTTTTATTTATGCTTTTCAATTCACTTGCATTTACAGAAATCGAATATGTTAGTTCTTTTAGAATCTTTATGCTATCTTGCTTTTGCACATGTATTGTAATATCACATTTCATATCTCTTGGTAAGCTTAAAATAATGTCTAAAAAATCAGGAGATCTTGGATAATTATTAATAATCAAACTTGATATGTAAATTCCATCAACACACAATACTCTAAATCTAGTATTATCCACATACGATGGAAATATGTTTTTAAATCTATTAATCTTCATATGTTACTCCCTTATTCATACTCTCAAAAAGTACTTCTTTAATTCTTTCATTATCAATTCTAATAACTGTACATCCAATTTCAACTAATTTTTTTAATAGATTTTCCACATTTTCCACACCTTTTTCATTAACATCACTTTTAATTACAATATATACTTTCTTTTGATATAAATTCTCTTTTTTCAAATTTTCTATTGTTTCGTCAATAAACTCCTCAAATATTTCACTATTTTTTATTTCATCATCAACCATTTTAATCATATTTTCTATGTATTTATCAATATCTAATTTTTCATTTCTAATTATTATTTTGAATTCAAAATTAATACTAGTTAAAAATTCTTTAAAATTATAAAAAATAAAATCAGACGTATTTTCATCAATGTTTAAAAATACGGCATCTTTAATTTCAAAAATTATAGATGAACTTAAGCTCTTTTTATCACCACTAATAACATTAGTCTTTGTAATATCTCTTAATCTATATAATTCTTCTATATTTTTATATTTAAGCAAATCTTTTACCTCTCTTTCCAAAAAAATACAGTTTCATTTAAATTTATAACTATAATATACAATAATTAGTTATAAATTTATCACAAACACAATTTAACTTGCATATATTTATCATATAAGAAAAAGGAGATGAATTTTTCATGAATAATAACCAAAATAATTCATTAAATCAAACTCTTGCAAATTTACTTGCAAATATTGACAAAAGCAAACTAGAAAAAGTTACAAATATGATACAAAATATGTCTAGTGATGACTTAAATAATTTAGTAAGAATGCTTAGTAATAATTCACAGAAAAAATAATTATGCAAAATCAAGAATCTGCAAAAATTAATGACACAAGCTCAAATCAAGAACAAATACTAAATCTTATTCAAAGCATTCAATCTAAATTAAATGAAGAGTCTACAACTAATAATTCTAATATAAAAAATTCAAATGAATTTAATAAAGATGAAAGTGCACACAGTAATAATTCAGATTATAATAACACCCAAAACACAAACGCTAACGAAAACAATAACTTTGATTTTTCAAAAATATTAAATAATATAAATATAGGACAAATACTTGGAATGTTTGGAAATTCAAACAATGCCTCTGATACAAATAAACATAACGATTCAAATTCAAATGGATTTAACATAGATGCAGCAACAATATTAAAACTACAAAGAGTACTCTCAAAAATAAATGATAATAATCCTAAAAAGAATCTATTATTATCTTTAAAACCATTTCTTAGAAAATCTAGACAAGATAAATTAAATGAATACATAACAATGTTAACTTTGATTGATGCTTTCGAAGCATTTAGTAGTAAAGGTAGTGATGATAATGTTTGATTATAACCCATACTATAATAAATATTACAAAAGGTACGGCTATGAATACAATAACATCTTTAATCAATATTATAATCCTACCTACTCTAATTTTTCAACTAATCAATTCAAAACTCAAGAAGAAAAAAACAAAACGAACAACAAATCCAAAGTAGAAGATAGCAATGAACCAAATACAACAAAATCTAGATTTTCAAATATAATATCATTTAACAACAATGAGATAAATTTACTAGGATTTTCCATAGCAATAGATGATCTAATAATAATTGTATTAATAATATTACTTTTTTTTCAAAATACTAAAGATTACACGTTGCTAATAATACTTGGATTATTACTATTCAATGTTTCTTTTAACAATTTAAACTTCTTTTAGATGCCTCTATATCGTTATAATAATTAATCAAAAGCTTATCTATTCGTGCACTTGTTTCATATATTCTTTCATATGAATCATTTTGTGCAATTTGTTTTTCCAACTTATTTTTTAGATAATTTATTTCATCAATAATCATCATAATTCATCTCCCCTCTACAATACTTATAACATTTTTAATATTAAATGTCAATATTTAGTGTCAAAATATTGACCGCAAATTTCGACAATTTCTGACATATAAGTATTTTTAGTTTACTTTTTTATGATACT
>HF991928.1:2218-6491 GCA_000433135.1 Clostridium sp. CAG:921 | reverse complement strand
AACAGGAGCACAATTTTTTAAAAACTTCATCTACAGACTCAGATTCAAAAACAAACTGTAACTTCTGATCCTTCTCAGTTTGCTTTAAGGTTAACGCCTTTGATAAGATTTTCACCTGACCTAAAGACAAAGGTTCTAATTCAGTTCGGTCGATAATTTTATGAAAACTTTCCTGCCACTTTTCATCTACTACATACGGTACCTCGTTAACTTCGATTTCACCGCTATCATAAACGAAAACATTAATAACTTCTTTCTCTGATATCTCAGCTCTTACACGCTCTCTTTCATCCAATTTAGAACTAATCTCAGAGTTTACTTTTTCTCTGTTTGAACAAATACGTTGATACTCATTATAATCTCGCTCGCATTCTTCAAGTACGTTCTTCAATTTGCTTTGTAATTCTTCTAATTCTTGCTTGCCTTTCAGTCTTCTTTTCTTCAACTCCAGATTCTGTTGATTTAATCTTTTCCGTTCAGCCTCGAGAGTTAAAATCTGTTCTGTTAAATCCTGTTCCTTACATTTTAACTCTAACACCTCATCCTCAACTGATTTTTCTGATCTTTCAATTGTTTCTTTAGCTACTTCATTGCTAATTTTAGACATAATTTCTCCTTCTTTAATAAATAATTGATCGTTATGACTTTTACTTACAGCATTTTTTCTATGCTTGTCATTTCTTTTCTGATTTTGTTTCATACGATTCATCCAATACTTAATTGCACGTTTATTACTTGTAACAGTACTCAAATGCTTTTCAATTTCAGATTCCTCACAACAACAATATTCTGCAAATTCTGTAATTCCAAAATTCTTTTTAATTTTTTCCTCAACATCCTTAGCTGTTAATTGAGGCCGTAAAATAGTCTTTTTATCCATGTGTTTACTCCTTTTCAATCTTCTTCGTCATCATTAATCATAGCAATCAAACTATCATTAAAGGTTTTCACTTGTTCAAGCTCCTGTGACAAGCTAACTGAAATTGACTTAAGCTCATCTAAAGATGGTGCTTTCTCATAGCTACGCTTGTTTTGTACATTGTGCTCTGAGCTTTTATTTCTAAGTAGAGATTCTCTGCTTACTCCTTCTTTTAAAGCTATGTCTTGTAGATGCATATATACAGTTCTACATGACAAATTAAAGGTATCAGCAATTTCCTGTATGGTGTGCCCATTATTATGGCATTCCATAAATCCACCATTTATCAGCTTCCTGACACGCTCACTTTGAGCTTTCTCTTTTTCCATAGTTTATCTCCTTTTCAAAATTTTGAATTTGGTTTAGTACCACATCCGGCACAATTATATCACCTTATCTAATTTATGTCAACCTTTTTCTTCTGTTTTATGTATTCTTTTCTATTATTTTATGTTACCTATAGAAATATTAATTATTATTTTTACAATTATGCTTTTGTATTTAATCTTGCTATTTTTTATATACTTAATTTTTTAGTAGTTCTTCACTTTTACTTATATCTTTAAACTTACAAATAATTTTTAATTTTTATGAAATAAGAGTAAATAGCGAAAAACTAACCTAAAATATTTTACTTTAAGTTAGTTTTAATTTTAAATACAACATTATAACTCAATATTTGATTTTATAGCTTCTAAAATTTTATCCTTAGACATATTGCTATAAATTTTAGTAATATCTTTTGAAAGTATGTTTTTGTTTAATATGCTATTTTCATTGAAAAAATTATATTCATTATTTTTTTCATATGTCTTTTTAGCATCACTCTTTCTTGCATAATAGTAATCAATTTTTACATTTTCTACAACTTCATTTTCAAACCTATACGTAGTTACTATTTTATTAACATATACTTTACCTTTTAAAATATTTACAATATTAATAAACAA
The DNA here is from genome assembly GCA_000433135.1 of Clostridium sp. CAG:921. Taxonomy (GTDB): domain Bacteria; phylum Bacillota; class Clostridia; order TANB77; family CAG-465; genus CAG-465. Next base: position 4,622 of record HF991928.1, on the reverse strand, counting down.
GTTACCAGTATCTATATCATTTATATACTTAGTATAAACGACTTCATTTTCATTTTGTATTATGCTATGCCCAATATTAGCCGTAACTTTATCATTTGTTGCAATTTTTTCTGGCCAAAAGTTAATAGAAAATATAGTTTGATACAATAAAACTAGCAAAGCAATAAGCACAAAAATACTAAGTACTGTAATAATAATTTTATTTTTATTCATACATGTCCCTCCAATTAATTAGCGCCTTCATATTTAATTATACCGTTTTCTTTTATATAACAAGCAATTCCTTTATTTGCATTATTATATATGCTCTCTAAATACTCAGCCTTAGTAATATTACTATTTTCTTTATATTCTAAAACTATATATCCATCTTTTTTACTGATTATATTGTACTTTTCTTTTGTATCACTGTCGCTACAAAAATCATTTAAACTTGATATGTTATTAAAATAACATATTTCTTGTACTTTTGATAAACGTTCTTCATTAAAATAATACGTGGTCACCTTTTTATACATACCTGGTGTAAAAGTACTTTGATTGTTCACATATGATGTGGAAATAATACTATTGTCATTTATTTCATACGTCAATACAGTCTTTTGATTTATACCTGAAAAATCATATAGGATATCAATATATTTTTCATTTTGTAACAATATTTCTAAAAATACTACAACAACAATAATCAATACCAGTAAAATAACCTTTATTTTAAAATTTTCTTTCATACAATTCCCCCCTAATAATATAATATAATATATTTCTTATTTTTTCAATACGATTTGAACGTCGAGTTTTGTCGAAAAAAGTCGAATTATTTTTTAATACTTGACATTTTTCTACACAATTGTTAAAATTGCACTGTAACCTTTAGTTTTTCCTTTAAATAATTTTGGAGGTGAGAAGAATGTGCCAAAGTATACGTTCACCTTAAGTTTTTACTACAAAGGTAACTTGAATTAAAATCTTAATACAGAAAGGATCACAAATGAAAAAATTATTAGCTACACTTCTTTTAGTATTACTAATTGTATCAGTTCCCCCTGTAACTTCTATGGCTAGTATTGATCCTGTAGACTCTTCTACAGAAATCTCTGAGAGCATACTTCAGGTAAATCCATTATCTACTGATTACTATAGTAACTATTTCAAACAAGTAATTACAAATGGAATGGAAACCAGCTATACTTTAACTTCATTTACTGGAAATAGAATATCAGTTTCAGTAGTTCCAGCAAATTATAGTGGCAATTTTAAATATGTTGATGTAAGACTAGTTGAATATTCGAATTATTACAAATCTTTAACTAGCAAATGCAGGATCTATCCAGGAGAAAGTGCAAAAATAAACTTCAAGAAGATATCTGTAACTCCTGGTGCAACAGTATATGCTTACGTTACTGTCTATTCTTCTGATTCCACATACGCAATGACTGATTTATCTATTATAGCATATGTCGATTAAGTCAAGTAAAATAATGAAGCTTTAAGTAATCTAGTATTGCTAAAAAAATAATAGTTAGGTCAAAAATTTGAACTTAACTATTATTTTTTTATTTTCATAAGCATATATTATACTTTAATATTACCATAAATATTATTTGTTAATTCTATCTATTATAGACGTACACATATAATTTTCATCAAAAAGTTGTAAAAACTCTTTTACATCATTAGTAGTTATATTTTCCACAATATTTACATCTGAATATATATCAACATCTACTAATATAGCATCAATTATTCTTCTGTAACAGCTAGATAAGCTATCATTATACATAATTGTAGTTCCTATCTTGCTTTTCTTTACTTCATTAAATAAAGCCTCATCTATTTCTGATTTTTTTATTTTTTCTATATATTCCAATAAATCACTTTTTAACAAATCTACATCAGTTGATTCAGCTAGCACCATTATATGTGAAAATGTGTTAGATCCCTCATATGAAATAATAACTTCATCGTTTAATATTTTTTTATTATACTCAACTTCATAAAAATTAGAAAGTTTAGAAAAATACATTTTTGAAACAATATCAGCAATTATTGCTCTTTTTATAATCTCTTCGCCTTTTACAGTATTTAATTTATATCCAAGGCAAACCTGTGGCATAAATATATCCATTTTTTGAACTATTTGTTTTTGATTTATTTGTTTTGGCTCATCTAAATAAAACCTTTTTACATCTCCTGCAACATTTTTGTTTTCATCAGATTTTACGTATAACTTTAATGTATCATCTATTAAATTTAATGTACTATCTACATCAACATCACCAACTACAACAAAAAACATATTAGCTAAATTATAAAAAGTATCATAGCATGTATATAGAAGTTCTTTAGTTATATCCATTATAGAAGATGTAGTACCTGCAATATCAACTCTGACATTATTATT
>HF991928.1:0-2211 GCA_000433135.1 Clostridium sp. CAG:921 | reverse complement strand
CAACTCTGACATTATTATTTTTATACATAGCCTTTAATGTATTAAAATAAACCATGTAGTTTGGGTCATCTTCTCCCATCATTATTTCTTGTGCTATTATACCTTGTTCTTTTTTAACATTTTCATCAGTAAAATATGGCTCTTTTATTAATTTTATTAAAAGTTTTATTGACTCTTCAAATTTGTCAGTTGTTTGGAAATAATATACAGTATGATCAAACGTAGTATATGCATTAGAATCAACACCTATTTTTGAAAACATATCAAGAGCATTACTTCCCTCTTTTTCAAATAATTTATGTTCTAAAAAATGCGCTATTCCATCTGGTACTTTAATCCTATTTCCAGTTCTAATATCAATAAATTCTGAATCTACTGAACCATACTTAGTTCCAAACATTCCTATCTTTTTGTTAAAACCTTCTTTTTTACATATGTATACATTAAGTCCATTTGAAAGTATAGAATGATACGTATTCTCACCAATTAAATTATTCATTTCGACCTCTACTTTATGCATCTAATTCACCTCCTAGTAATATTATTTCTTCTAACTTTATCTTTTTAGCAATTCTAGCAATATCATCAACATTTATATTCTTAAATTTTTCGTACATATCATTTAATGTTACGCTACAACTTTTAAAATGAATTAAATTTGAATAAAAAAGCTTTGACATTGAAATCTTTGAATCCATCCATTGAGTTATATTTGAAAGTACACTTTGTTTTGAAGCTTCAAATTCTTCTTTAGAAATATTACCTTCTTCTATATCTTTTATTTGTTTTTTTATAACACTAATGGCTTTTTCATAATTTTTTCTACTTATTGCTGATGAAATTATTATTACGCTTTTAAATCTATAATATCTAGAATTTACCATATAAGCAAGTGACTCTTTTTCTCTAAAATTTTGAAATAATTTTGAACTAGGAGTTCCTCCTAAAATTGCATTATATAATGTAAGTACGTAATAATCTTCTTCACTTGGATTTACTACTCTAAGTGCTAATGCCAGTACACTTTGCGTAGATTCAATTTCTTCAACACTTTCTCTTACGCTTGCCTTTGCCATTTTATTATCATTTTTATTTACAATTAAATCTTCAATCTTGTATTTGCTATCCAATTTTTGACCAAATACGTTTTCTACCTTTTTCTCAACGTCAGTATATTCTTCCAAATTTCCTGTAATTACAACTTGTATGGCAGAATCATTTATTAATTTTTCATAACTTTTCTTTATTATTGAAGCATCAATATCTTTTACAACATTTTCATCTCCATACACATACATTCCTGCTACTTCATTTTCAAAAATCATTTCTTCTGATTTTATCATACCATAATATAACTTATCATCTTTTCTTTGATTTATTTTATCTAAAATTGCTTTTTTTTCTCTTTCCAATGCACATTCTTCAAACTCTAGATTTGGATTATATATAACTTCTTTTAAAAATTCTAAACAATCATCAAACAAGTCAACATTATCTGGTAGAAATCTTTTATTTACAAATTCTATTCTAAACTCAATATTATATAAATCTCCAACTTTTTGAGTATTTATGTCAAAAATAGCATTATATAACCCCATCAAATGTTTTTCAATTTCTTTTGGCGATTTAAATCTCTTCGTATATTTTCCAAGTAATGACGCAAGCACTGAAAAATATGATATTTCTTCTTTATTAACATCAAGTAAATAATTTATACTAACAAGCGTACTTTTAAATTTATTACTTCCATTTACATAAATTTTATTCATTTTCATCCTCCTATAAATATTTTTAGCCAAGCATTAAATACTTGGCTAACTTACTATAAATTTGCTAATTTTTCTTTAACAATTTCACTGACTATCTTACCATCTGCTTTACCTGTAGTTTTTGGTCTTAACTCTTGCATAACCTTTCCCATATCTCTTGGAGAAGAAGCACCAGTTATAGATATAGCATCATCTACAAGATTCTCTATTTCTTCCTTTGTTAATTGCTTAGGTAAATATTTAGATAGAACTTCAATTTCTCTATTTAAATCATCTACTAAATCTTGTCTATCAGCTTTTTGAAAATCTGCTATAGATTCTCTTCTTTTCTTTACTTCTTTTGCAACTACACCAGCAATTTCATCATCAGTTAAAGTTTTTTGCTCATCTTTTTCAACTTGTAATATAGCAGCCCTTAACATTGTTATGGTATTTTTTCTTA
>HF991927.1:527-1753 GCA_000433135.1 Clostridium sp. CAG:921 | reverse complement strand
CTACAAGTAATTGGTCTAATATCTTGTACAATAAAACAGAAATGTGAGAGTATACCTAAGTTAGCTTTACTTAAATATTTAATCACCTACATTCCATCCTTCAGAGCTGTTAATTAATTCCTTAATACTTTTTTCAAATCCTTCCGCTATTTTTCTATTTTTTTCACCATCTATAGTTTGTAGTTCTTCAAATGTTTTTCCAAAAAAATCTTCAGGTAAATTAATTGTATTGCTCCTATCTTTACAATGAATTGCACTTGATATATCTACATACTTTAATTTTCCATTTATCATTATTGCATTCCAAGCATGTCCTACATTATACCCTTCAGAATCGATTGAGCCTTGTATATGCTTACACGGTAGAGAAAACTTTTCACACAAAAATTTATATATTTCTGCAAAATTCATACAAACACCATATTTACTAAGCCATACACTATCAGTATTTCCAGATATAAATCCTTTTTCCTTTTGCTTACATTTTTCACATTCTTCTAAGTGTTGAATTATTTTTTGAGTTCGAACAATGGCTTTATTCGGAATATCAGGGTTATTTTTTGAATCTTTCAAAAATTTTTTTCTACTTTCTAAACCTAAAAGCTCGCATTGTGAATTATTATTTCTACAATAAATTCTATAATATTTAGTTAAGTTCTCATCAGATTCTTTTCTCCATTCTTGCTCTGCATAAGCATAATTTAAACCAGAGTATGCATAATTAAAATAATTAACGCACCAATCAAAAATAACTTTATATTTTTCTTCATCTGTCATTTCTGAATTAAGTCTTTTATTTATTTCATTTATTGCTCTTTCTTTTCTTTTTTCTGAAGATTCTTCGTATTCTCTATATTCTTTTGATTTTGCTATTAATTCTTTATTTCTAAAATAAGTGTCTGTTTCTTCATCATAAAAGTATTCTGGAGTATTACCTTCTAAATACATTTCAGACAATTCTTCAAATGATTCTGCTGAAATTATTTCATCTTCTTGTTTTTCTATATTAAAAACAAAGCATTCAGATTTTTTATACAATCCTTTTGTATCAACTCTTGGCAGTTGACTTTCTTTTGCATATTCCTCTCGTGCCATTTGAACATCTTGAAATAGTAATTTTCTTACTTCTTTAAGCAATTGGTCAACAACATCTGAAACTTCTGTTAATCCTTCTTCATATTCTACATATATTTCAAAAGTATAGTTTTGTAAAAGGTTTTTAACAT
>HF991927.1:290-521 GCA_000433135.1 Clostridium sp. CAG:921 | reverse complement strand
TTGTAAAAGGTTTTTAACATCTTTATATGGTGGTCTTTGTAATTTCCAATGATTCGGATTGTTTTCACAATTTTGCTTTGCTATAAGAAAATTCTCTTTAGATAAGCCATCTAATGGTATTCTTATGTGAGCATTTCCTGTTAGTCCACTCCAGTTTGTAAAGATATTTTTATCATATAATTCTTCAACAATTAGAATAAAAAGCTCAGCAGCAACTACATCTTTAATTGT
>HF991927.1:0-255 GCA_000433135.1 Clostridium sp. CAG:921 | reverse complement strand
GTCATAAAATCTGTGGATGTTATTTTATTTTCTTCATAATCCCATTCTAATTTTTGTGTAATCTTCATATCAATACCTCCAATCACTCTTATAAAGCTCATATACCTTAATTATACTATATTTTTCAATATATTACAAATTATAAAAAATATGACATAATTCTAAATTAGTGCTATTATTTTTATTTATTTCTATATATTCTTTTGGTTCATTATATAATACCGATACGTTTACCTTATCATCTATATTTTCCAT
>HF991926.1 GCA_000433135.1 Clostridium sp. CAG:921 | reverse complement strand
GGAAACGGTTGTGTTTTCTTTTGAATTATTGGCAGCACCGCATCCGGTAAATAAAAGTGCTCCGATCAGTGCGAGGCATAATAGAACTTTTTGATATTTCATGTTTGTGTCACTCCTTTTCTCTTGATGATTGTATTGTAGGGGCGGAATGTGACGGCTGTGTGATGTGGGATGGGAAATTGAATGAAGATATTATTTTCCAATACATAAAAATGTGAAAATGTACAAAAAATGGTAATGATTCATTGAAACAAAGCTGTTTCAGTGATAAAATAACATTACTAAAATTTGTATATTGTACAGAAATGAGGAATGCAATGATGGAAATTAGGAGAGATTCCTACCTGGAACAGTTAAAACAAAGAAAAAACAATGGAATGATCAAGATCATTACAGGAATTAGAAGATGCGGAAAATCATTTCTGTTATTTGTGTTATATAAGAAATATTTATTGGAGAGCGGTGTCGATCAGGATCACATTATTGAGATTGCTTTGGATGGCATTGAAAATGAGGAGCTAAGAGATCCAAAGAAGTGCTATCGGTATATTAAGGATGCAATGAAAGATGATGGAATGTATTACTTGCTTTTAGATGAAGTTCAGTTTATGCCTCGATTTGAAGAAGTGCTGAATAGTCTGCTCCATATCAGCAATATTGATGTATATGTGACAGGAAGCAACTCCAAATTTTTATCAAGTGACATTGTAACAGAGTTTAGAGGCAGAGGTGATGAACTCCGGATCTATCCTTTATCTTTCGCAGAGTTTTTTGGTGCCTACGATGGAGATTATGATGATGCCTGGAATGAATATATGGTATATGGTGGTCTGCCGCAGGTTGCACAATTTTCTGTTGAAAGGCAAAAGGCAGAGTATCTAAAAAATATTTTTACCAATGTCTATATCAAGGATGTGGTAGAACGAAATAAAATTCAGAATGTTGATGAGATTGGGACTCTGGTTGATATTCTGGCTTCTGCCATAGGGGCACCTACCAATCCGACCAGAATCTCGAATACGTTTAAAAGTGAACGTGGTATTAATTATAGTAATAAAACCATTTCGAAACATATTGATTATCTGGCAGAGGCATTTTTGATTTCAAAGGCAGCACGATATGATATTAAAGGTAGAAAATATGTGGGGGCAAACCTAAAATACTATTTTTCGGATATAGGACTTAGAAATGCAAGATTGAACTTTAGACAGCAGGAGCCTACTCATATCATGGAAAATATTGTATATAATGAGCTGCTTGTCCGGGGATATAATGTGGATGTTGGAATCGTGGAGGTATTAGCCAAGAATAATGAAGGCAGAAGAGTCCATAAGCAGTTAGAAGTTGATTTTGTTGTAAACCAGGGTAGTCAGAGGTATTATATTCAGGTGGCTTTTGATATGACTTCTGAGGAGAAGCAGACGCAGGAACTTAATTCATTGAGAAATATTCCAGATTCATTTAAGAAAATTATTATCGTCAATGGAACAAAAAAGCCATGGAGAAATGATGAGGGATTTGTAATTATGGGGATGAAGTATTTCCTACTTAATGTGGACAGTCTGGAATTTTAATTAGAGGCGTTGAAAGAAGAGATTGAGCTATGTACGAGAAAAAAGATTTGAAAACCATGTTATATAAGCAGCTTGCACTGG
>HF991925.1 GCA_000433135.1 Clostridium sp. CAG:921 | reverse complement strand
AATTCTTCCTTATTTAAAAGTGCTATTCTTAAATTGTTAAGTGCTTCCTCAAATTCTTCATCTTCTAAGTACATTTTTACATACCCACCTTCACCATATTTATTAACTAGGTGATTGTATATCCTTTCAATCTGTTCTTCTTCATTTAAATTTGCATAGTTTCTTTTTCCATAAGCATATGACCTTTTTATTGTATCATCTATATCTATAATAGTTCTATCTGCAGAGCTAACGATTTTTCCATATATAGACCTTGGCTCATGATCACAAGAAGCTCTATGATCTTCTATTGCCTCTTTAATAATTTTTTGCTCATTTGTATCAAACCATTTTTTTATATTTTCATCTTCTTCAAACATCTTAGCAGATATAACTTCATGTTTATCTTTATCGATATGATGACCTAAATCATGATACGCTGCAATAACATATGACATATTTAAATTTGCACCATACTTTTTTCCTAATTTTAAGCTTCTTTTTATAACAGTTTTAATATGATTTATGTCATGTCCTTCCTCATTTTTACTATATATAGGAAATACATTATTTTCTATATATTTTACAAGATCTTTATCTAATTTATACTCTTCTAATTCCATATTTACCCCCTAAAAAATTAATTTTTATTTAAATATAACAAAGTAGCTTTAAAAAGCTATTACTCTACTTCTATACTCTCACAAACATTCAATAATTTATATTTTGTTTCATTTTTTTCAAACATATCTTTAATAAATTTAAAATCTGGTGGAAATGCTGGATTATCCATATGTGTCAAAATAGTTAAATTTGCTCCTACTTCTTTTGCATATAACGATGCTTCAAATGCTGACATAGTTACGCCATATCCAGTTACTGGTACACATAAAATATCTGCTTTATAGCTATTTTTAAAACAAATTGTATCACTTGTTATATATAGTCTATGAGTTCCATCATCAATAATATATCCAACATTTTCATGTATTTCCTTATCGCCTTTTAAAAGTGGATGATAACCATGTATAGCATGTACAACTTCTATTTTTAACTTTCCATACTCTATTACATCTTTTTCATTTATTATCTTAATATTTAAATTTTTATATGTTTTTGCAACTTCATTTGTAGAATAAATCGTTATATTTTTATTTAGTCTTTCTAATACATCTATGTTACAATGATCAGGGTGCTTATGCGTTACAAAAATAACATCTACACTATTCCAAACATCAAAATACTCTGCTTTATATTTTAAATTTCCTGGATCTACCAATATTTTTTTATTATTTGCTTCAATTAACAAACAAGATTGCGGAAATTTTGTGATTTTCATACCTTTTACCTCCATAAAATTTATGTAATAAAATATCAATAGTAAAAATTATATACGCCTTCTACAATATAAATTTTATACGATTTTTTATATTTTTTCAAGTACTCTTACACATTCTATTTTTTGTTATAATTACAAAAACAATAAATACTAACAACTTATAACCAAAAATAGCATAGAAAAAATAGTGAATAGAAAAATTTTATTTTCAAATTCACTATTTTTATAGTCTAGCTAAAATTAATTTTACTTATCAGCTAACGATATATTTTTCACAATTGTACCTTCTGGAACGTAAAAAACATATTCATTTACGGTAGAATTCACGGCAAATGACCAAAAATCCCTCTTACCATGTTTTTCATAGTTAACTAACTTGGCTACATTGCTATTTTTATCTTCTACTATTGTTACGTTATCACTAGAAATAGTATAGCTTTTATATGACTTTTGATCACTTGAGGCATACTCAGAATCAACCTCTACATAATAAGTATAAGTGTTAGTGCCAGAAACTGTTACATATATTAATCCTGAATTGCTCTTTGATGTAACATCATCTCTTAGGCTTACTAGTTCCAAAGTAGAAACAATTTCTGGATTGGTATATCCACCGTGAGCTCCAAAAATTCCAATAACTATTCCAATTAATACTCCTAAAATCGATGCTACAAATAAAACCATCATAATTAGCCTAATCATCCGATTAATCATATCACTTGATACATATACATCTTTTAATATCCACATTAAAACAAATCCTACAAATCCAAATAAAATACTTACTAAAATACTACCCATAAAACTTACCTCCTTGTACTACTTGGAGGCTATGCCTCCGAAAACTTTGTTTCAAAGACAACAACAATATTATGCTACTTGTTGCTATTATACAATTTTCACTACAATTTGTCAATAAATAGCATAAAGTCCAATATTAGAATAGACACTACTAGGCAATTTATAAATAAAAAATTAAGTGTAGCTAATTCTTTAGTTATTATTTATTATTTACTATATTATTATCAAGCATTGCTATTTTTCCATGATATGTACTTTTTAGTATAAATATAGAAATTATACTTGTTAAAATTTCTGCTATTGGAAAAGTCCACCAAACTAAACTTGCAGGATTACTAGATAGTGTAAACAAATATGCCACTGGAAATACAAATATAACTAGCCTTAGAAATGAAATAATCAATGGCTTTATTGCACATCCAAAAGATTGTAATATTCCTTGTATAGCAATAGAAAGTCCCATAAAAATATAACCTATACTTGCAACTTTAATTGCAAGCGTACAAATCTCAATGATCTCTTTGCTTGAAGAATTAGACAATGCAAACAATCCTGATAGTGGTTTTGCAAAGATCTCAAAAATAATAGTAAGTATAAAAGTTACCATTAATGTGTACATAATTCCATATTTGATACACTCGTTTATTCTTTTTTTATCTTTCATTCCATAGTTAAAAGACAATATAGAAATTATAGTATTAGATAGTCCAAATGCTGAAAATAACGCTATTTGCTGTATTTTATAATAAATGCCAAATGAGCCAACAAGAATTGTAGTATCAGCCTTTGCACATCCAAGTATTGCATTCATTCCCGCCATCATAACTGATAATAAAGCCTGCATAATTCCAGCAGAAATTCCTATTTTATATATTTCTTTAATTATACCAATTTCGGGTTTTACATATTTTAAATTACCATTTATTTCTTTATTTTTAGTATAGTGAAAAAACATCGCTATAAATAATGAAACAAACTGTCCTATAACTGTTGCAAAAGCCGCACCTGCGACCCCCATTTTTAATGGAAATATGAATATATAGTCTAAAATTACATTTGTAACTGCACCTGATATCTGTGAAATGGTTGATAGCATTGTTTTTCCAGTAGATTGTAAAAATCTTTCATAAACAGTATATCCGATTGCACCAATTGATAAGCATGTACAAATCTTTAAGTACGTTGTTCCCATAGTTAATACTTCGTTATTTTCATTAGCAAATAATGAAATAAACCATTTAGAGCAAAAAATTCCAAATAATAGAAATATTACAAATATGCAAATACTTAAAAATATTCCATTACCTGCTATTTTATTTACTTTTTCATTATTTTTTTCACCTAAATTTTTAGACAATAGCGCATTTAGTCCAATTCCAGTTCCTACCCCTATTGCTATAATTAAAATTTGAATTGGAAAAGCAAGCGTTAATGCTTGATTTGCAATAGCTCCTTGTTCACCAATATTTGCTACGAAAATACTATCAATAACATTGTATAGTGCTTGCAGTACCATAGAAATAATCATTGGTAGCCCCATTTTTAGTAATAAACTTTTCATTGACGCTTCTGCCATTTTATTTTTTTGTATCTCTTTCATTACACACACTCCTTTTATTTTTTTGCGTAAAAAAATAGCGCAAGTCCTTTTCTCTGGACTTACGCTTACGCTACTCGATACACTTGTATTGTATCACAACTTTTATTTTTTTGTAATACCTTTTTTTAATTTTTGTTATTTTTTTATTTTATATGATACTGTTACTGTTTATAAAAAAATAAATCAGTACATTTTTAGCTTTATTCGTTCAGCTTTTATATTAAAAATGGTGTACTTTTCAACTAAGAATTTAAAACAGTTATTTTCTTATATCAAATAATGGTATACAATCATATCATATCGCATTACATTATATTATATAATTTTATTTTATATTTTTTTCCCAGATATTTCTTACCAGCTTTAAAGAAACAGTTGATAAAGTAAATCCAATTACTGGAACTAATGAACTTAACCAAATATTATTTATCTTATTTATTAAAAAAGAATATATAACAACAACTATATATGTTAGTATGCAAATACATAGTTTTCTAGTCCAACTTGTTTCCCATGCCTTATTTAATTCCACTTTTTCATTTCTTTTTTTTATTTTCTCTATTTCATTTTTCAATTCATTATTATCCATACTACTAAATTCCTCCAATTATTTTGCATTTTTTTACTTTTATTTTTTAGTATTTTATCAAATAAATTAAGTCTCATTTCGTTTATTTATCTTCCATTTTACTTAATTGTCCAAAGCATTATAATATATATAGTTGTATAACACTACATCAATTGTAAATAAACTATTATCGTTTATTTTAAAATTCATTTAAAATTTTTATCTTGATTAGATTTTAATAGCAAAATACCTATTATTTACAATATTAAATATTTATATATGCATATTTAATTACATTCATATTAATATAATCATCTATCTTCTTTCTTGACTCATTTAAAATTTGTTGTATTATTTTGATTTTATCACCAATTTGTATCAATTTAGAGAAAACTAAAAATATAGTATTTCTGCTATAAAAATATCTAAATATTCAAACACTTTTCACTGATAAGTGACAAAAATAGCTTTTATCGGCACTTTATCTGCACACATCTTCGATTGAAGTATCTCTATTAACTAAATGTAATTGTTCTAATTGTCTTTCAGTAATATTTATAACTTTACCACAACAAGGATTAAATGCTTTATTACCATATACTAGCCATATAATATTT
>HF991924.1:14305-28637 GCA_000433135.1 Clostridium sp. CAG:921 | reverse complement strand
GTAGTGAAACTAAATGGTATGTTGATGATAACGGAAAGCTAGTTCTTCAAACTGGGAGCAGGATATATGGGGCTGATGAAATACCGAAGGCAAGAATAAATGCTGCTACTATACTAAAGGATCCACAAAAATATTATGGTGCCTATGTCGATTACAAACCAACAAATCGACTATCAGAAGAATACCAATGGAGAATATTTTATGCTACGAATAATAATATATTTTTAATATCATCAGATTATATTAATGTAAATGACCTGCCTATAACATCAAAAGGACACAAATCTGAAAACGCTAATAGCAATTTTCCAAAAGGTGCAAGATTTAATAATATATTAAGTGATTATTCTGGAAGTGCTAATATAACAGAAGATATGAAATGGCTAAACAAAGATTATTTTGATAAAGCTTATACAAGCACAAATAATAATATGAAAGCTATAGCATATATGCTAGACGAAAGTATATGGACAGAAAAATTTAATGGTATTGGAACTAATTATGTAATAGGTGGACCACCTATTGAAATGTTACTTACTTCATATAATCAAAAGACAAATCAAAACAATATGTACCAATCAAGAGCTGAGGATGAAAAAGGATATAAAATAAGTGAAGATAATGGTATAAATTGGATTTACCGTTTTAGCACAAATTCAAAGTATTTAACGCAAGGTAATGAATTATATCGAATTTCGAATAAAAGCAAAGCACAAGCGTATTGGATTAGTAGTCCTTCAATTGAAAGCACTAATTCTGTAATGCGTATAAATTATGCTGGAAATGTAGATTCATACTATTATTACGGTACTAACATGGGATTTAGACCTATTGTTTGCTTAAAGTCTGGTACAAAATTAAAAGAAGTAGAATCTGGTATATCTTACCAAATTTAGTAAACATACACATCAAAAAAATATCTAAAATTTTTTAAATTATTTTTTATAAAATAGGGTGGAAACTTTAAAATAATAAAATTCCCACTCTATAATTTTTATATCTTGCTAAACACGTTCTAGTTATATTTTCCTAAATAACCCTATAACTTTTCCAAGAATTGTAACATCTCTAACTATAATTGGATCCATAGTATCATTTTCAGGTTGTAATCTTACATGACCATTTTCTTTGTAAAAAGTCTTTACAGTAGCATCTCCATCAATCATTGCAACAACTATTTGTCCATTTCTTGCCGTCTCTTGTTTTGTAACAATTATATAATCACCATTATTAATCCCAGCATTAATCATACTCTCCCCTTGTACTTTTAGGATGAAATTATCATTTTTTAGTGAATCCTGAGAAAAGAAACTCTCTCCTATAGAAAAATAGTCTTCTACATTTTCTTGTGCTAAAATTGGCTCGCCTGCAGCTACTTTTCCTACTATTGGTACAGCTATTGTAGACTCTGCTCCAACTACACGTATTGCTCTAGTTTTTAAATCTTTTTTTGAAATATATCCCTTATCTGCAAGTCTAGAAATATATTGATGTGCTGATGAAGTTGATTTAAAATCAAGTGCAGCACAAATTTCTCTTACAGATGGCGGATAACCAGTTATTCTAATTTGCTCCTTTATATAATCTAATACTCTTTGTTCTTGTTTATTAAGATTTGAACTTTCCATAAAACTCCTCCTCGAACTTACGTTTGCATAAATTATACCATATATAGCATTATTTGTCAAACAAAAGTTCAATTTTTAAATATTTTATGTCATTTATTATCGACCAATTTCGTAATTTTGTAATATTCATATAATATTAGTATAATATATGTGTAATATATGTAAGTCTTACTATACAAACTAAATTAAAACTATAAAAAAGAGACTTAAGTCTATAATTAAAACTTAAGCCTCATTTTTTATCAAAATTTGTAGGAATCTAAACCTTATTTGCAAATTTCAAACTTCATCTTCGAATAAGGTGGATTACTTGTGTCAAACACAATTTCATCTTTGATAACTTCTTTTGCAAGCTCAACTTGATGACAGGTAAATACAACAACTCTCCTTTCATCATAGCAGTAATTGCAAATGTATTTTAATACATTTCTAGCTGTTTTTTCATCTAGTTGACTGGTTGCCTCATCAAATATTACAAGCTGTTGTTCTCTTTGTAAGTTATATAGAACTTTTGCTACTTGTAATCTTTGCTTTTGACCAGATGAAAATTCTGACTTTTTAGCAACTGCTAAATACTTAAGTACAGTCTCATCTACATCACTATCAAAAGCTGATTTTGCAATGTTGTGCAAAATATCATAATAAACAGACACACCCTTTAATATTTCAATAAGTTTATTCTTGTTTATCGCCTCACCAAAAGTAAGTTCTTCTAATATTGATGCTGAGCCAAAATTTGCACTTGCTTCTTGCATCACAGAGTTTAAATATAGACTTCTTCCATAACTTTTTATTACTCCGTTTTCACCAAGTCTTAGCTTACCTGATAAGATATGTAAAAAAGTCGTTTTACCGCAACCCGTGTGTCCACTTACAAGATAGCTTTTACCAAGTTTTAGTTTATTTTTTTCTTCACTTACCAAGGTATATAAAGTCTTTGATGATGGATACGAAAACTCAAACTTGTCAATGTCTATACAATCTACCTCTTCAAATACAGGTACCATCTTTTTCTTTTCCTCACTCATATAAACTTTAGCTACTTCATTATAAAGCTTCTCATTTGCTAAAATTCCAGCAGAATATTGCTTTAAGTCAACGATACTATCTTTGACATTGAGTACATTTTGTATAATTCCAGCATATACTCCAATTGTTGCTGATATTTCTACTATTGTAGTAACAGAAAATTTAGAAATTCCACCTTTTTTAATTACCAACACTATTACTGTAACTATCGTAAAAAGTAAAATAATAGCTGCCATTTTACTTGTATCTTTAAGTCGGTAATTCATTCTTTCAAGGTTAACCTCCTTCATTTCATCTCTAAATGAAAGTAGCATGTTTTTTCTAAAGATTAATTCCTTTTCAGTGCCAAAGTCAATATTTAAAAAATCATTGTAAGATTCCATATATTTTCTCTTGCACTTTGAATATTTATCAGCAAATTCCTCATTTTTCTTCACTTGCTTTCTACCCAAATAGAAATTAAAAGCACAGATAACAAAAACAAAAACTAATAATCCTTCATACTTTTTCATGGATATTGCTGATATCACTGTCATAGCAACTGTAATTCCTATTAGCAAAATTGAAACTCCAAACTCTTTAGCTAAATTCCAAACATTATCTATGTAGTCATAGCATCCATTCCAAATCGAATTAGTACCTAACTGTTCTGAAAAATTGCCATTTTTCATGAATACTTTACCATTTACTTTTCCAATAATGTTTGTCAGCTTATTAGTTAATTCAATATCCACATTTTCCTTAAACCTTTCATTTAAAGCCCATATATATGTATTAATGCTTCGACCAAGTGGAACCATTGAACAATTTAGCATAAGAAGAAATATAGAAATTACAGGATTTACATTTGCAAGTGCCTTTGATAGTAATAACGCACAATAAAGTATATTTAGGAGCACCTTTGAAATCATAAGTGATACAAAATACTTCAAGCTTGCTTTTTTTAGTTTCTGTGGCATGTCCACCTTTTTTGACTCCTTCCACAAATTTGAACATTTTTTCATTTCCATAGTTAATAACCTCCAAATTTTTTAATCATTTTACTAAAATTTTAGCAAAATTAAAAATTTTTTATTACTTTCATTGTACCACATCTTTTAATATAAAGCAATGTATCCGCCTATACATTACATAATTTATGTACTTTTAAATAAAAAAATACAAACTATGAAAATTTTATTTTATCACAGTTTGTCTTCTATATTCATCTTCTATACTAATATAACTAAAAATCAAATAGTTTTACTACATCAAATCCTGTGTGATCACATGATACCATTTTATACTCTATTTCATCTATAATTCCTTCTTTTATCATGAAAGTACCATAACCATGTAAATGACCATAGATACATAGCACCACTCCATACTCTTTCATAATACTACAAAACTTTTACCCTCTTCTAAAGATAGCCTTAACCTTATTTCCTCTCTTGCGGTAATTTTTTTATCTAATGTAGCATCTCCTGATTCAGTTTTTCCCCAACCACGAGTACCACAAACCACATAATCTCCAATAACATAAGAATTATTATGCAAAATGTCTATTGTATCAAAATTATTTTCTTTGAAAAAATTATAAAGTTTAGACTTTGTTGAAAAGTAATAATCATGATTGCCTTTTAAAATTATCTTTCTACCTGGCAAACTATTAATAAATTCAAAATCTTTCCTACTTTCTTTTAAAGTAAGCCCCCAAGATAAATCACCTGGAAGCAACACATAATCGTCACTTTTTACTCTTCTTTCCCAATTTTCTTTTATTCTTTGCTCATAGTTATCCCACTTTTTTCCAAAAACATTCATTGGTTTATTTACCCCAAATGAAAGGTGTAAATCAGAAATAGCATAAATTGTTGGCATCTTACCACCTACTCTCCAATCTTTTTATTTGCAATTGCATTTAAGTCAAGTTTATCTAAAATATCAAATTTTTTTCCAGCTATAAAGTTATAATATGCTGCGCACCCTATCATTGCTGCATTATCAGTACAATACTTTAACTCTGGCATATATGCTAAGAATCCATTTTGTTTAGCTTTTTTTTCTAACATTTCTCTTAATACTCTATTTGCAGAAACTCCTCCTGCTAGTACTACCTTATTTAAATTTAGCTCTTTCATAGCTGTTATTGTATTATTGGTTAATTCTTCACAAACAGTATTTTCAAAAGATGCTGCCATATCTTCTTTTCTTAGTTTTTCGCCTTCTTTATGTGCAATATTTATAACTGCAGTCTTGATTCCACTAAAACTAAAATCTAAATTGTCAAATTTAGTTTTTGGCAAGTTATATGTTAGCTTTCCATTTAAAGCAAGCCTTGAAACCTCAGGACCACCTGGATAGTTTAGTCCAAGTACTCTTGCAACCTTATCAAAAGCTTCTCCAACTGCATCATCACGAGTTTTAGCTATTACCTCAAATTCAGTAAAATCTTTTACATGAACTATATGTGAATGCCCTCCAGATACAACAAGTGCTAAAAAAGGTGGCTTTAAATCCTTATTTGTAATGTAATTTGCTGCTATATGTCCCTCTATATGATGCGTTGGAACTATTGGAATATTAAGTGCATATGCAAGAGCTTTTGCAAAAGAGACTCCAACAAGTAAAGCTCCTATAAGCCCAGGAGCATAAGTAACTCCTATGAAATCAATATCACTTAAACTAATATTTGCCTCTTTTATTGCCTCATCAAGTACGTACGTTATATTAGTAAGGTGTTTTCTTGATGCAATCTCAGGTACTACGCCACCATACTCTTTATGAATTTCAATTTGTGTTGAAACAATATTTGAAAGTACCTCTCTTCCATCTTTTAAAATTGCAATAGATGTTTCATCACAACTTGTTTCTATACTAAGTCCAATCATTATTTTCTTTCCTCTTTTCTAAAAAAATACTATATGTAAATGTAATAAATAAATACATAAATACGTAAATACATAATAACTAAATAATCAACTAAATAAATGAATCATTATTTACAGTTTCTACTATATATTCATTCATAATATTTTAGCAAAATACTTATATCACAAAATAAACGAAATTAGTTTAAATATAACATTAACAAATGGCGTTATAATATAACTTCCAATATTTGTAACAAAAAGTACTAAGATTATAATATATGAATAATTTTCTAAACTTGCATATGCTTGTTTTGCTTTATATGGTAAAAAGTAATATAGCACTTTTGATCCATCAAATGGTGGTAATGGTATTAAATTAAATACAGCAAAAACCACATTAAATTCTATTCCTAAAATAAGCATATTAAAAAGTATTCCACCAACACTACTAGTAACTACTGGTACCGCAAGTCCAGTTACTAGTAATACTTTTAGTATAATTACCAAAAGTATTGCTAAAATCAAATTTGAAACAGGTCCAGCAAGTGCTGTTAGCATTATTCCCTTTGTTTTATTTTTAAAATTTTCCTCATTTATAATTGCAGGTTTTCCCCAACCAAACCCACATAGCACAATACATAAAAGACCAAGTAAATCAATATGCTTAAATGGATCCAAAGTTAAATTTCCAAGATATTTTTGTGATTTATCTCCAAGTTTATATGCAACAAATGAATGTGAAAATTCGTGTATTGAAATTGAAATTAAAAGTATTGGTAACGTATAAAGTAAAGAAATTAATCCTTCTCTTGTAAAGACGTGAAACATATATTATACCTCCTTAAAATCATCATCTACCTTAGATATTATATCAAAAATAAACATCAAATACAAGGTGTTTATTATTTAGTTTTTTTCCAAAAAGCTTATGTTCTTCTTTTATTGTTTTGGATTACTTATAACTTTTATTATTCTAAATTACTTATGCTTGACAAACAAATATATAGATTATATAATGTCTACAATACTGTAGTAATCATTTAAAATAATTTTTAAGGAGGAAAAGCATATGGATGAAAGCGATTACAAAATTGTATTTTTTTATGGTCACATGAGAGTAGTACCATTTAACACGCTACCTGATGGCTCACACTATGCATTTTGGGGAGATTCGATCGAAAAAATATCATCAAATTTCACCGGAATAGACTGGGGAAAACATAATCCAGAACTTGCAAAAAGAACTAAGCGAGTAGATCTTGACGATGATAAAAACAATACGAACTAAAATTTAGCATTTTTTTATTTTGACTATCTATATCACTAATAAAGATAGGCTTAAGTCACAACTTTTAGATCATTTAGCAACACTCAAAAAGCTAAAAAGCTATACACATAATATGATCTAAAACTAAAAAATAGACATTAAGATAGACATTAAAATGGACTAAAACCTAATTTGGTACAAAATATTTTCTATCACTTTGTATCTTAATTATCGCAATTAAAAAGTAGGTATTTTATACTTCAGTAGTACAAAATATCTACTTTTTTTATTCAAATTCATACATTATTACACTAATTAAATTAATGGCTGCAGTATCTGCTCTTAAAATCCTACTGCCTAAGCTAACACAATAAACGTTACTTATATCACACAAAGTATTAGCTTCCTTTTCATCAAATCCACCTTCTGGACCGATAATTAACGAAATATCATATACTTCATTAGCTTTTTTTAACTTTTTTACTTTTTCTATTTCAGTTTTTAAAGAACTGTCTGATTTTTCATAAGCAAATATACATGCATCTGTATCTTTAATACCTTGCATAATATCGTTAAAATACAGTATATCCTCAACATATACTCTATCTGTTCTACCACATTGTTTACATGCTTCGTCTGCTATTATTTGAAGCTTTTCTCTTCTTTTTTTACATGATTTTTCATCTAACTTTACTATTGTATTTTTTGAAAAAAATGGTACTATTTTACTACATCCAAGTTCCGTTGCTTTTTGAATTACATAATCGATTTTTTCATTTTTTAACATTGCTATATATAGTGTAAGATGTGTATTTGGTACCCCAACTTTTGGTGCGCTTCCTAATTTTTCTAGTAATATGCAATCTTTTCTTATTTCATTTATTTTAGCTATACAATCATTTACAATAATTTCATCACCTATTTCATGTCTTAAAACTTGAATATGCTTTACTTCCTTACCAAAAATTTTAAATATTTCACTTTCCTTATCCATTATTTCAATGTTATCATTATCAACTATAAACCTTCTAGCCATTTTTTTCTCCTTATTATCTTATATATAAAATTATATCAAATATCTTCTACAATATCAAGAAGGATACATATAAAAAAAGCTACATCACAATAAGCAATGTAGCCTTGTATATTTTAAGTACGACTATAATTCTATCTACCAAAAAAAGTCTTTTTCTTGCTTACTTCATCTCCACAAGATTTAGCAAACTGCTCAAGTAATGCTCTTTGTTCATCAGTAAGCCTTTTTGGAATATCAACATTTACAGTAAACTCAAGATTTCCTTTACTACGACCATGTATACTTTGAATTCCTCTATCTCTTAACTTAAATGTAGTTCCTGTTTGTGTTCCTTCTGGAATGGTAAATTCTACCTCTTCTTCTAAAGTTGGTACCATTATCTTTCCACCAAGAACCATTTTAGAATAAGGAACCTTGATATTTTCAAGTATATCAAATCCACGTCTTGTAAATATCTTATGTGGTGCAATATTTACTACAACAAACAAATCACCATTTGGTCCGCCTTTTCTTCCACAGTCACCTTCACCTCTTAGTGAAATTGCTTGACCATTGTCAATTCCAGCAGGAATAGTTACTTCTATCCTTTTTAATTTTTTTATTACACCTTTTTTATTACATTTTTCGCATGGTTCAGTTATGACCTTCGCATGGTTCAGTTATGACCTTACCTTCACCACCACACTTATCACAAGTCTTTACAGTAGCAAAAGAACCCATTATAGTGTTTTGTGTTATTTGTATTTTACCTCTACCATTACACCTATCACAAGTTACAACTCGGCTTCCCGCTTTTGCTCCGCTACCATGACAACTATCACATATCTCTTGTCTAGATACGTTAATTTCCTTTTTTGTACCAAAAGCAGCTTCTTCAAAAGTTATATTCATATTATATCTTAGATCTGCTCCTCTAACAGGACCTGATTTTTTAGAGCCACTAAAGCCCCCAAATCCTCCACCAAAAACACTACCTAAAATATCATCTAAATCTATATCTACGCCCATTCCACCAGAAAATCCAGAAAAATCAAATCCTCCAAATCCTCCGCCATATGAACCAGCACCAAATCCAGCTTGTTCAAAATTAGAACCAAATCTATCGTATTGTGCACGCTTTTGCTTATCAGAAAGCACAGAATAAGCCTCATTTATCTCTTTAAACTTTGCCTCTGCTTTTTTCTTATCTTCTTCAGTATGTTGTGCATCTGGATGGTACTGCTTAGCTAACTTTCTATATGCACGTTTTAAATCTTCATCAGAAACATCTTTTGATACTCCCAATATATCATAATAATCTTTTGACTCTGCCACTTAAAAATTCCTCCTATTTTAAATATATGGGTGGTAAGAAAACCTTCCACCCATATACATTATATAATAGCATATACAAAGTAAGTACACATTAAATACTATTTATTGTCATCCTCAACTTTATAATCAGCATCATGAACTACATTATCCTCACCACTAGAAGCTCCTGCTTGATCAGCACTTCCTGCTCCTTGAGCTTGTGAATATAACTTTGAAGATATATCATAAAATACTTGAGTAAGTTTTTCAGAAGCTGATTTTATTGCTTCATTATCTGTTCCCTCTAATGCTTTTTTAACATTTTCAAGTTCAACTTCAACTTTTCCTTTTTCTTCAGGAGAAATCTTTCCTTCCAACTCTTTCAATGTTTTTTCTGTGTTATATACAAGTGAATCAGCATTATTTCTAATTTCAACTTCTTCTTTTCTCTTTTTATCTTCAGCAGCATGTGCTTCTGCTTCCTTAACAGCAGCTTGAATTTCTTCTTCTGTTAAGTTTGTACTAGCTGTTATAGCTATTTTTTGTTCATTATTTGTTGCTAAATCCTTAGCAGATACGTGAACGATACCGTTTGCATCTATATCAAATGTAACTTCAATTTGAGGTACACCACGTGGAGCAGGTGGAATTCCAGTTAAACTAAATCTTCCAAGAGTCTTGTTATATGATGCAATTTCTCTTTCACCTTGTAATACATGTACTTCAACTGATGTTTGACCATCTGCAGCTGTACTAAATATTTGAGATTTCTTAGTTGGTATTGTAGTATTTCTTTCAATTAATTTTGTAAATACTCCACCATAAGTTTCAATACCAAGTGATAAAGGTGTAACATCTAGTAAAACTAGATCTTTAACTTCACCAGTTAAAACACCACCTTGAATTGCTGCACCAATTGCAACACATTCATCAGGGTTAATTCCTTTATATGGTTCTTTACCTGTGATTCTCTTTACTGTTTCTTGTACTAAAGGTACACGAGTAGAACCACCAACTAATAATACTTTATCTATTTTATCAAATGTTAATCCAGAATCTTTCATAGCTTGATTTACTGGTTCAACAGTAGATTCAACAAGATCAGAAATTAGCTCTTCAAATTTTGCTCTTGTTAAAGTTATATCCATATGTTTTGGACCTGTGCTATCAGCTGTAATAAATGGTAAATTAATTTGTGCTTGCATAACACTTGAAAGTTCAATTTTAGCCTTTTCAGCGGCTTCCTTTAATCTTTGCATTGCCATGCTATCAGTTGATAAATCTATACCATTATCTTTTTTAAATTCAGATATTAAATAATCAATTATTCTTTGGTCGAAGTCATCTCCACCAAGTCTGTTATTACCAGATGTAGACATAACCTCAAATACGCCATCTGCTATATCTAGAATAGATACATCAAATGTACCACCACCAAGGTCATAAACCATTATTTTTTGTTCTGCATCTTTATCAAATCCATGAGCAAGTGATGCAGCTGTTGGTTCGTTTATTATTCTTAATACTTCAAGACCAGCTATTCTACCTGCATCTTTAGTTGCTTGTCTTTGTGAATCATTAAAATATGCAGGAACAGTTATAACTGCTTGAGTAACTTTCTCACCAAGATAATTTTCAGCATCTGTTTTTAATTTTTGTAAAATCATTGCTGAAATAGCTTGTGGTGTATATTCCTTATCATCAATTTTTACTTTTTTATCAGTACCCATATCTCTTTTGATTGACATTATTGTTCTATCATGGTTTGTAACTGCTTGTCTTTTAGCTACTTGACCAACAAGTCTTTCACCATTTTTTGCAAAAGCAACTATTGATGGAGTTGTTCTTGCGCCTTCTGCATTTGGAATTACAACTGGTTCGCCATTTTCAATTACGGCAACACATGAATTTGTTGTTCCCAAATCAATACCTATAACTTTTGACATAATATTACCTCCTAAATTACAAAGTTATTTATATTATATACTTAAAATAACCAAAAATACATTACTTTAAGTAGATATCAAATTAGTTTGCTACTTTTACCATAGCATGACGGATAACTTTTTCACCAAGTTTGTATCCTTTTCTAAATACTTCTACTACTTCTTTTTCAGAATATTTGTCATCTTCGATGTGTATTACTGCTTCATGAAAATTAGGATCAAATGTTTTATTTAATGCATCAATCTCTCTTAATCCAAATTTCTTTAGAGTATCATTTAATTGATTATATATCATAAGCATTCCATTTTTATATGACTCATCGGTAGTTGTCGCATTAATTGCCTTTTCAAAATTATCAATTATTGGAAGTAAATCCGATATAACATCTGAAGTGATTGTAGAATACATACTTTCCTTTTCCTTTAATACTCTTTTTTTGAAATTATCAAATTCAGCCATATTTCTTTTTAAATGATCAAAATATTCATCTGCTTTTTTCTTTTGTTCATTTAAATGATCATTAAGTTTTGCAATATATTCATCTTTATCTATACTTTT
Organism: Clostridium sp. CAG:921; assembly: GCA_000433135.1. Classification (GTDB taxonomy): domain Bacteria; phylum Bacillota; class Clostridia; order TANB77; family CAG-465; genus CAG-465. The sequence goes on along the minus strand of HF991924.1, from coordinate 17,024 downwards.
TTCAGAATTTTCATCATTTGTTTTATTTTCTACTACTTCTTCTGATAACTCTTCAGCTTTTTTATTTTCTTCTTTTTTCATATTATCCTCCTTCTTCTTTACCTTTTTTATTTTTGTTATTGCTAACTATTAAATTCTTAAATTTACTATTTATATACCTTAGTGTAGAAACAGTTTTTGAATAATCCATTCTTTTTGGACTTACAACAGAAATTTTTCCAATCTTACCATCTCCAGCCTCAACATCAAGTGAAATTATACTATAATCTTTTAGTAACACTTCTTTGCTTTCTGATCCAATAACTATTCCAAGTTCATTATTACTAGACTTTTCTAGAGTACTATCTATTATTTCTTTTGTTGTTAACAAATTAACGAAATTCTTAGCTTTTTCAATATCTGAAAATTCAGGTAGATCAAGTATTGATTGCATATTTGAACTAAGCTTTTTATTTTCTTTTGACATTTCATATTTAATACTTTCGCATATTTGTCCAAGTATTGTAGAAAAAGCATTAAGTTCTTTTGATATTACTGAATTAAGTACCATACTCAAATTTTCTAGCGGTGTTCCGACTAAGTTTTTATTAAGTACACAAGTAAGTTCATCAATAGTCTTTTCTGGAACAGCATCTGTAAGTTTTGCTATACAATCCTTAATTGTACCATTTTGTGACATCAACACAACAAGTAACAATTTATCTGATATTTTTACAATTTTTATATTTTCAAGTAAATCTCTACTTTGCATTGTAAGAAGTGTTGGTCTTAAAAGTACTTTAGAAACGACATCGGCAGCCTGTTCTAACAACTTTGCAGTATCTCCAAACCCAGTTATGCTATTATCAATATAATTTATATCTACCATTGAGAGCTTTTTTTCTTTCATTAAATTATCTACATAATATCTATATCCTTTAGTAGAAGGAATCCTACCTGCTGAAACATGTGGCTGTTCTAAATATCCACTTTCTTCTAAAAGCTTCATTTCATTTCTAATAGTAGCACTACTATACTCTAAATGATATTTATCAACCAACGTTTTTGAACCTACTGGCTCTGCAGATACAATGTAGTCTTCAACAACAGAGGATAATATCTTTTTTTTCCTATCATCCAAACTCATCATATCACCTTGCTTAGCACTCTTTTGACTCAAGTGCTAATTACAATATATATATTACACCTTTATATACAATTTGTCAACCAAAACTAAACATTTTTTTGTGAAAATTTTGTGAAGTAATAAATAATATCAATAAACAAAATAAAATTTTTAAAATAATAAACTACTGTATTATAATTTAATATTAGCCTACTTATATTGTCAAAAATAAAAAAAACAGAATTTACATTTTATTAATTTTTTAAGCCTCATAACCATAAATATCCAATACAAATCTAACTATAAAATATTTACATTGATTATTTTTTTCTTTTACTATACACTACCTTTGTATAATTTGTCAATTTTTGACAAATTATATTATTATATTTTCTGGAGGAAAATTTATGAAAACTATCTCAAATTTTTGTAAAAAAATCTTTTTTACAAAACTAACTCAAAAACATGGTATTAGCTTAATAACTCTAGTAATTACTATCGTTGTTGTTATTATATTAGCTGCTGCTGTTGTTATGAGCTTAAATAATAATAATGTTTTAACTAATGCTAGCAGTGCTAGATATACTACTGATTTAGATACTATGCAGTCTTACTTAGAGCTTGCTGTTCAAAAAGTTTCTTTAAGACATCAAGGCACTATTACTATAGATTCTGGTGAAGTTGCTATGGATACTACTTCTAACGTTAATGATTCTAAAGGAACTATTACCTGGGAGAGTACTGATATTGGTAATCTATCTGGTCAAATTATATTTGATGAAGGCACCGATACCGATACTACATTTTATACTGGTTACAAGTTACCTGTATACGGTAGTGAAACTAAATGGTATGTTGATGAAAATGGCAAGTTAGTTCTTCAAACTGGTAGTAGGATCTACGGTGCTGATGAGCTTCCTAAGCCTAAGATAAATGCTTCCACTATTTCTAAAGATCCACAAAAATATTACGGTGCCTATGTTGATTATACTCCTACAAATACATTATCTGAAGATTACAAATGGCGCATTTTTTATGCTACAAATAGTAATATATTTTTAATATCTGAAGATTATATTAATATAGCTGATTTACCTGCTACTGCTAAAGGTAATAAACCTGCTAATACTAATACTAAGTATCCTAAGGCAGCACCTTTTGACAAGGTAATAAATGATTATATAGGAAGTGATAGTATTGCTGATGATATGAAATGGTTTAACCAAGACTATTTTGATAAAGGATACACTAGTACAAATACAAATATGAAAGCTGTTGCATATCTGCTTGATAAATCTATTTGGACAGATAAATTTAAAGGTAATGGTGCTGAGTATGTTGTTGGTGGTCCTTCTCTTGATATGGTTCTTACTTCATATAACCAATGTACTAACCAAAATAATATGTATCAATTTAGAGCTGAAAATTCAACTGGATATAAAATTAGTGAAGATAGCGGTACAAATTGGATTTACATTTCAAATTCAAGTTCAAAATATTTGACTAAAGTAGACAATATATATTTAATTAATGGTCAAAGTAATGCTTTAGCCTATTGGATCAGTAGTCCGTCTGCTTTTGCTACTAATTTTATTATGTCTGTAGGTTGTGGCG
>HF991924.1:13369-14269 GCA_000433135.1 Clostridium sp. CAG:921 | reverse complement strand
GAACTGTAATACCTATAGTAATAAAAGCAGTGGATTTCGTCCTATAGTTTGCCTAAAGTCTAATATTTCTTTAAAGGAAGCTGAAGACGGCAAATCTTATCAGATTTAATTTTTTGTTAAATTTATTATTTAAAACTTTCACTATCTTATTGTGTTAGTCTTTTTATTATGTAGAGTGTATTTTCTTTATACACTCTACACTTTTAGTCTTTTTAATATCTTTATTTATGTATTTCAAATAAGTTGACATAATTTTAAAAATATGATATACTTTTCTCATCAAAAATAATTAAAGCCGAACAATTGAGCGACTTGGTATAATCCACCTTTAAGTTGCAATTAGTTTAGCAGTAGGAGGAAAAATGTCAAATACTACAAAAAATTTTTGGACAGTAGCAAATAATGAAAAAACTAGCACTCAAAGCCATATATATTACTTAGATTACCTTATAAATGGTAAAAGTAAGGTAAAAAATATTTTTAAAAGAAAACATATTACGCTAAAGCGAGATACAAAAGTTATTATTATAAATGATATATATGTACTTGTTAGCACGTATGTCAATTCTTCAGATATGAAAAAATTTGAAGAGTGTATGAGTGAATTACTAAAAAGTTCCCTTAGCAATAATGGTTACAAAAATACTGTTGAAATGTTAAAAGATCTTGATTTTTCAAAATTATAACAATTTAATACATTTAAAAGCAAAGAAATGACTAAACTAAGTTTTTTCTTTGCTTTTGTATTTATAACTTATTATAAACTTTTAAACATTAACCTAGTAGAAATACTAGGTCTTTTTTTCTTAATCTTTCGTTATTAATAGCAAATTATACTAGGTACATCTAAAAAAGCTAGGAAATATTCTTCCCTAGCCTCTTTACTAAAATATACAATAA
>HF991924.1:9586-13328 GCA_000433135.1 Clostridium sp. CAG:921 | reverse complement strand
ACTATTCTACCGTAAGGAAAAACAAAGCGCAATTAAAAATACAAATCCACATAAAATGCAGAAATTCTTTGAACGCTTAGTTAGCTTTAATGCTAACTTTGATTCTATCCTTTCTGTATAATCTAAAAATAACGTTACCAACATACCTAAGTATGAGATACAAAAACCGCATCCAAAAGTTGCCATAATAGCTAATACACCACTCATAGCGTACCCTCCTAAAAATTTTTATAAAGTTTAATATTAAATAACATAAATATTATATAACATTTCTTACTAAATTGCAAGTTTTTAGTGTGGATTTTTAGCAATTATGCTACATAATTATGATTATTTTTTTACTTTTTTGTAAACATTTAATTGTTGACAAACATTAGTTTGTTTGGTATAATTAATTTGTAAAATCTAAGTATTACTTAACTCTTACTTTTTTCTTTTATTTTTAATTAAATGTTAAGTATACTTTATTTAGAAAAGAGGTCTTTTATGAATTTAACAAACATTTTATTAATTATAACTGTGTGTCTACTTATTTTGGTGATTATACTATTAGTTACAAATTCAAAGAAAAAAAATAATAGTAATGATGCATTTTTAAATGAATTTAATGCTATTAGAAAAGAACTTTCAACTATGTTTATGCAAACAAGAGAAGAACTTTCAAAAACTATTGGATTTCAAATCACAGAAAGTTCAAAATTACAGCAAATACAACTTTCAAACATGACAAATATAAATGAGGCAAAACTTGAAAATACCAGAAAAAATATGGAAGAAAAACTTGAAAAAATAAGGCTTACTGTTGAAGAAAGATTACTTTTGCTTCAAAAAGACAATACTGAAAAACTAGAACAAATGCGAGTTACTGTTGATGAAAAACTACATGACACCCTAGAAAAACGACTTGGTGAATCCTTTAAATTAGTAAATGACAGGCTAGAATCAGTATACAAAGGTCTTGGTGAAATGCAAAATCTAGCACAAGGCGTTGGCGATCTAAAAAAAGTATTTACTAATGTAAAATCTAGAGGATATTGGGGTGAAATTCAACTTGGAACTATTTTAGATCAGTTTTTAACTAAAGAACAATATGATTGCAATATAAAAACTAAACCAAAGTCAAATGATTTAGTGGAATTTGCTATAAAACTTCCTGGGAAAAATGATAATGAATTTGTATGGCTTCCTGTTGATTCAAAATTTCCAATTGAAGATTATTCAAGACTAGTAGATGCTGAAGAAGCAGCTGATGCTGCTCAAATTATGGAGTCAAGAAAAAAACTTGAAAATTCAATAAAATCTTTTGCAAAAGATATACATGATAAATACATAGAGCCTCCATTTACTACTGATTTTGGAATTATGTTCTTACCTACTGAAAGTCTATACTGTGAAGTATTAAAAAATACAGGTCTTTGTGAGTTTATATCTCAAAAATATAGAATTGTTGTTTCTGGACCAACTACTTTTGTAGCACTTTTAAATAGTTTACAAATGGGATTTAAAACACTTGCTATTGAAAAAAGAACTAGTGAGGTATGGCAACTTCTTGGAATAGTAAAAAGTGAATTTTCAAAGTTTGGTGATATTTTAGATAAAACAAATAAAAAGTTACTTGAAATATCCTCTACAATGGATCTTGCCTCTAAAAAAACAAGAACAATTGAAAGAAAACTAAAAAATGTTGAAGCACTTCCTGTAAGTGACGAAAATAGTTTTTATGAATATTCTTCTGATATTAAATTAATAGATTCAAACAATTTAGAAGAATAACAATTACAATTACAATTACAATTATATTTACAATAGTAAGCAAAATTTGCTCTACTATTGTTTTTTATTACTTAATTTCTTAGCTTATTTTCAATATAGTTATTCACAAAACAACAAATTTATGCTATAATTTGCTTGATTGACTTATGCTTTATCATAAGTCTAGACGTATAAATTATATATATAATAGGAGATGATATAAATGTCAAATTTAAAAGCTGTTATACTTGCAGCAGGAAAAGGTACAAGAATGAAATCAAATCTTCCAAAGGTACTACACAAAATATATGATAGATGTATGATTGATTATGTATGTGATGCCTGTGAAGGTGCAGGATACAATGATATCTATATGATAGTTGGTCACATGAGTGAAAAAGTAATGGAACATGTAAAAAGAAAAAGCGTTACTTTTTGCATTCAAAAAGAACAACTTGGAACTGGTCATGCAGTAATGCAAGCTGCTGATTATATTGAAAATGACGATATTGTATTTGTAATTAATGCTGATCAAGCTTTAATTTCTTCACATACAATAAAATCACTTACTACATACGTAGAACAAGGTAATTATGGTGGCGCCGTACTTGCTGCTACAGTTGAAAATCCTGGATCACTTGGAAGAATAATACGTGATAATCAAAGTAACCTTTCAAGAATAGTTGAAAGAAAAGACTGTAACGAAGATGAAGAAAAAGTTAAAGAAATTAATGTTGGCGTTTATTGTTTTAAAGGTAAACTTTTAAAAGAAGCATTAACTAAACTTGATAATAATAACGCACAAAATGAATATTACATAACGGATATTCCTGTACATATAATGAAAAAAGGATTTAGTTTTGGTGTATATACCCTTCCAGATATATCAGAGTACCAAGGTATCAATTCAAGAGAAGAACTTTCAATTGCAACTAATACACTTCTTGATAGTACTAGAAAAAAACACATGGCAAATGGTGTTACTTTAATAGATCCAAGCAATACATATATTAGTTTAGATACAAAGATTGGAAAAGATACAATAATCTATCCAGGAACAAATATACAAGGTAGAACTATTATTGGAGAAAATTGTATTATAGGTCCAAATTCTCATATTATATCATCTACAATTGGAAATAACGTAACAATAGAAACTAGTAAAGTAGATTCTAGTATAATACAAGATAATACAAAAATAGGTCCTTTTGCTCACTTAAGACCAAGTTCAAATGTTGCTGAAAACTGTAAAATTGGAAGCTTTGTTGAAACTAAAAATTCAAACATCGGTATGGGAACTAAAGTTCCACATCATATTTATCTTGGTGATTCAGATGTTGGAAGAAATGTTGAAATTGCATGTGGAACAATTACTGCAAATATGAATACTAATTGGGAGAAAAATAGAACTATTATAAAAGATAAAGCATTTATAGGATGTAATAGTGTTTTAGTAGCACCTGTTAGCATTGGTGAAAATTCAATTATAGCTGCTTCTTCTACAATTACAGAAAATGTACCTGCAAATTCACTTGCAATATCAAGAGAAAGACAAACTACTAAAATTGATTATTTGAGAAAATAGTTAACAAGTTATATAGCAATTATAACAATATATAACTTATTTAACATGCATAACATATTTAAAATACTTAAAATTTGGAGTTAAATTCCAAGTTCTAAGTATTTTTTCATATATAAAAATACTTACTAAAAAATTATGTAATACACTATTTTTTCATATACTTTACTTTATGATTTAAATATAAATATAAATAAAATTCTAATTATAATTAGAATTTTATTTAATATTAATTTTCACATTTTTGTTCATCTCAAATAGCAATTATTTTTTAATAAAATACTTGTATATTATTACTATTTGGTATAAAATAATATATGTAAAATTATATTTTTTGGAGGGCAAATATATGATTAACTATTTAGAAAAATTAAAAGAAAAATGCATTGTAAACAAAGAATTTTATAA
>HF991924.1:9018-9575 GCA_000433135.1 Clostridium sp. CAG:921 | reverse complement strand
CATTGTAAACAAAGAATTTTATAATATTGTGGAAGATATTTTCAATAAATTACTTGAATTTGGATATACAACACCAAAAAAAGTAAAGAAACTTCAAAAAAAATTATATGATAATATTGATGTTGTTCTACTTGGCGGTGATGTTAAGGCTGATTACAAAACTGGATACTATGATTCTGTAAAAAAGGAGTTATACATAAAAGATTTATCAAACATCGAGTCCGTATATCTTAGAATTTTATACGCTATAACGACAACAAAAACATCAAAAGATAATTTTGATGTTGGCTATTCTACTGCTAGCCTATCAGATATTGATTACAAGATACATCATTTAAATTTTGGAATAAATAGAGCTGTAGTTTCAAATTTAGTTTGTAGACTTTTATACACTACTCCTACTACCCTATCAATCATGCCTACATATAGAACATATGAAAATGATTTTTTAGGAAATAAAATATCTAGTGATAATGATATATATTTTTTAGAAGGAATCTTATTAAGACAAATTTGTTATATTTTAAATTTAAGTGAAGAAAATTTATATTTAAATT
>HF991924.1:6117-8985 GCA_000433135.1 Clostridium sp. CAG:921 | reverse complement strand
AAACCAAATAAGTATTTACACAAATTTTTTAGAAAAATATCTGAGAAAAACATTTCATTACTTCTTACCCTACTTGATAAAATTAGCAGAAACTATTCTACGTATAACAAATTAGTATTTTTAAATAAAATGTTAAATGAAAACTATATAAATATAAAAAAACGTATACTAGATAATGATGTTAAGGACTTAGAACTAGAAAAAGAAAATATAAATTTAGCTATCCAAACCGCACTAGAAAAAGTAGTTTCTAAAAAAGCTCAAGATGACGAGCTTCAACCAAATATCGAATCTTGCTTAGCAGAGGAAATATTAAGATTAGAAAATGAAATAATTAATGATATTACTTCTCTTCAATCACTTCTTGTTACACAATTAATTGAATCTGAAGAAAAGTATAATAGCATTGACTTTGCAATAAAATTAAAACAACTTGAAAGAATATTAATTTTAAAAGATGAAAAACTACATGATGCTATATACAATACTATATCACTAAAACTTATGACAACATTTGAAGATACTGCTTCTAACATGGTAGAAAAAATGAAATATAGCATAATAAATGAGATATTGTCTAGTGATAAGTATATAAAGATTTACAAAAATATGAAATTTAATAAAATAGAAAGTGTAAATTTTGAAGATAAAAATACATGCCTTGCCGTTCTTAGCGTTGATAATTCATTTTTGCAATTAGTTAAAATAGATTCTTTGCAAAAAAATATGAAAGATTTAAGAGATAATACTGTATCACTTAACATAGAAAATATGGCTTATTTACTAAATAATCCATCTGTTACTAAAGATGTTCATGTGTTTGAACAAATATTTACCATAATTCATACTAAATTCCCTGATTTTTCAAATGTACGAATTGAAAATATGTTTTTTGTAAATGTTGAAAAAAATATATTAATTATAGTGATGCATGATGATACATTTACAGTTTTAAATGTGATTCCATCTGGTAATAGTTTCAACATAAAAAAATCAGACATTAGTGAATTTTACAGTATATTTAACTTAAAAAACATGTCAAATTTACCTGTAATTTATAACAAAAAAGAAACTACTTTACAAAAAGTTTTATCTTTTTTTACATTCTTTGCATAATAAATAAATCCCCTACTTTATTGTAAGGGATTTATTTTATAATATATCTGTTATGTAATAATTATACATTATCATACATTATTACGTTATTATTATACCAAACTTATGTTATTATCTTAAGAAGCAGCCATTTCCAATAAATTCACGTATTATTGAATCAACTGGAATATTACTAGTTTCCATAGGTAAAAAGTTGTTTAAAAACTCGTATAACCTTCTTGCATCACTATAATAAATACTATTTCTATCAAGTTGCAAAAGAAGTGGTTGTGCAAATGTTTTCATAACAGATGGCTCATATAACAAGCTAGAGTTATATATATAATCTACAGTATTTACATATGGGAATATGTACTTAGTCTCCCCTTTTACAACATTTTGCCATAATTCAAAGCTTCTTTCAACACTATGTCCACGAGTATTATAATCTCTTACCATTCTTCTTAAAAATCTTGTATCAGTTGAAGAAACCTTAGTATAACCATCTAAATTCAAAGTTGCAATAGGTGCAATATATATTTTATACTTGTTCTCTGCTGGCGTAAATTCAGTAAGAATTGGATTTAAAGCATGTATTCCTTCTATTACCAAAATATCATTTGAGTTAAGTTTCAAGTATTTTCCATTATACCTTTTAGTTCCTTCAATAAAATCAAATTCAGGCAATTCTACGGTTTTTCCTGCTATTAAATCTCTCATTTGTGAATTAAACAAGCTAATATCTAAAGCTTCTACACATTCAAAGTTATACTTACCATCCTCTCCAAGTGGTGTATCCTTTCTTTCAACAAAATAATTATCCATAGATATAGTTATTGGATTATATCCTGTTAGTTTTAGCTGAACACCTAGCTTTTGAGCAAATGTAGTCTTACCAGATGAAGATGGACCAGCTATTAAAATCATTTTTACATTTTTTCTTTTTTCTATATCAAGCACAAGTTCAACCAAATTTCTTTGATGTATAGCCTCTGATACTTGAATTACTTCATTCATCTTATTCTTTAAATTCTTATCATTTAAATTACCAACATTTTCTATACCAAGAATGCTATTTAAGTTATTGTATTTTATATATGTTTCATATAGTCTATCTTCAGTTATAGCTTTTTTAACATTCATATTTTCATCTGGCAATACAAGTAATGCCCCATCTTTATATGAAATTAAGTCAAATTCTCTAACATAACCAGTACTTGGTGCAAGCAAACCATAAAAATAATTATACATTCCATCACAAAAATACATAGTAACGCTTGATCTTAACTTATTATCTATATTTTCTAGTTTATCTGCATCATTTGAAGCTGTATAAAGTACAGTAGCCTCTTCAATTGGTACAGTTCTTTTTAATATTGGATAATCTTTAGCAATTATCTCTAACATTTTTTGCTTTATTTCTTTTAATTTATTTTCTGTAAGTTCAAGGTTATTAGCAACAAAATATTGATCTTTATTTATAGTTGCAATAAACTCAATATCAACATTAGAATAAAGTGAAGTAAGAGCCATATATAGTATCATTTTTAACGTTCTTGAATAAATTAGATATCCATCTCTATTTGTTTTATACTTAATATACTCAATCTTGCTATCTCTTACAAGCTCATAGTCAAAATCTTTTACCTCATTATTAATTTTAAGACCAAGAACATCACTAATATCATTTTCAACTAATTTTACAACATCCCCTGCTTTTGTTTTATAATCTACTTCAACACATCTTGAATCATCAAATGATATTTTTATCTT
>HF991924.1:3021-6098 GCA_000433135.1 Clostridium sp. CAG:921 | reverse complement strand
ATCTTTCTATTCATATAACCACCCCTAAAATAATTGTAATATTCAAAATACGAAAATAGTATATTACATTATTTAAATAATTGCAATACATATTTAAATTCTATAGCTATAAATTTACACAAATTATTTATTAAACTATTTTCTTTTTATATTTTCTAAGAATATTTTAACAAATTCTTCATTACTTTTTGTCTTTACTAATATATTCATTATTTTTTCAACTATTTCTAAATTATCAAGAGATTTTGAATTTTGTGACATAAGCCTTCTTATACATGTTGCACATTCCTGTTCTTGTTTACTAAGTAATAAATCATCTCTTCTAGTACCAGATTTATATATATCAATAGATGGAAATATTCTTTTTTCAGTAAGTTTTCTATCTAAGTATACTTCCATATTTCCAGTTCCTTTAAATTCTTCGAAAATAATATCATCCATTCTGCTTCCTGTTTCTGCAAGTGCAGTTCCAAGAATAGTTAAGCTTCCTCCATTTTCTATATTTCTAGCAGCTCCAAAAAACTTCTTAGGAAAATGTAAACAAGCAGGATCAAGACCACCAGATAATGTTCTACCACTTGGATCAACGACCAAATTATTTGCTCTTGTAAGTCTTGTAATACTATCAAGTAATATTACAACATCTTTATTGTGTTCTACAAGTCTTTTAGCTCTTTCTAATACCATCTTTGAAACTTTTATATGATGTTCTGGTGATTCATCAAAAGTTGAATGAATTACTTCAGCATCTATAGATCTTTCAATATCAGTAACTTCTTCTGGTCTTTCATCTATTAGCAATACCATTAAATGAACTTCTGGATTATTTTTTAGTATTCCATTTGCTATTTGTTTTAAGACAGTAGTTTTACCTGCTTTTGGTTGTGCTACAATTAGTCCACGTTGTCCTTTACCAATTGGAGCAATTAAATCAATAATTCTAGTAGAATATTCATTTGCAGTTGTTTCCAACTTCAATCTTTCAGTTGGATAAATTGGAATAAGTGATTCAAATGATTTTCTTTTTAATGCACTCTCTACTCTACAGTCATTTATTTTATCAATGTATATAAGTGATGGAAATTTATTTTGTGGATCAGTTGTAAACCTTGCGATTCCTTTTAACATATCACCAGTAGAAAGCTTAAATCTTCTAATTTGTACTTGAGAGACATAAACATCTTTATCACCTGGTAAATAGTTATCACTCCTTAAAAATCCATACCCATCAGGCATAACTTCTAATATTCCTTCTGTTATATAATCTGTTTCAGGATTTTCTATTTGTATATCAACTTTTTCATCTAAACTATGAGTATCCTCTAATGCTTTTATTATTTCTTCAACTAAATATTCTTTTTTTAATCTTTGATATCCATCTAACTTTAAATCATCTGCGATTTTTCTTAAATCTGCTAGAGTGGATTTTTTTAATGTTTCTTTGGTATACATATTATTCCCCCTTTATATTAATTTAGCAAATAAATCATAATCGTTACAATCTATTATTTCAACATTTGCATATTCACCAATTATTACCTTATTTGATGTGTTTTCATCAATTTTTAAATATATTCTTCCATCAACATCTGGTGCTTCACACCATGATCTACATACAAAATATTCTTCATCTTCTGAAATATCTTCAACAATAACTTCATATTTTTTTCCAATTCTTTCTTTATTCTTTTCTAAAGAAATATCCTTTTGAACATCAAAAACTTCTTTAAGCCTTTTTTCTTTTATTTCCTCATCAATTTGATTTTCCATATTATATGCCTTCGTGTCTTCTTCTCTAGAATAAGCAAATGCACCAAGTCTATCAAACTTTACTTTTTTTATACCATCTATAAGCTCGGCAAAGTCTTCTTCTGTTTCACCTGGAAATCCAGTTATAACAGTAGTTCTAAGTATAGGATTTTTAACTTGCTCTCTAATTTTAGAAATTCTATCAAATATTATTTCCTTAGTATCATGCCTATTCATGGCCTTTAACATTTTATTTGAAAAATGTTGTACAGGTATATCAAAATATTTACAAACTTTGTCATTGTTTGCTATTTCTTCGATTAATTCATCAGTTGCTTCAAATAAATACATATATAATATTCTAATCCATTTTATGCCATCTATTTTAGAAATTTGCCTTAAAAGCTCTGATAGCATAAGCTTACCATAAATATCTTTTCCATATTTTGAAGTATCTTGTGAAATAATACATATCTCTGATATTCCCTGTGATACAAGTGAATTTACTTCTTCTAGAATATCTTCAATTTTCCTACTTTTAAATTTACCTCTTATAAATGGAATTGCACAATAGCTACATCTATTATCACAGCCATCTGATATACGCACATATCCAAGTGGAAATTTTGTTGAAACTACTCTATTACAAAAACTTAACTCCTGATTTGATTGATTTGAAAACTCCTGACCTAAAAACTCTGATAAAATTTTGTCTATATTATTATACTCATCGACACCAACACATAAATCTACTTCTGGCATTTCTTCAAGTATCTCTTTTTTATACCTTTTTGCCAGACAACCTGTTACAATTAAATACTTACATCTTCCTACTTTTTTATAATCTGCCATTTCAAGAATAGTATCAATTCCTTCTTTTTTAGCTGATTCTATAAAACCACAAGTATTAATAATTATTATATCACATATACTTGGATCATTTACAATATTAAATTTATACTTATTCTTAAGCAAACCTAGTATCATTTCGCTGTCAACTTGGTTTTTACTACACCCAAGCGTTACTAGACCAACATTCATAACATACTACTCCTTTCGATAAGTCATATTATATCATACTTTTACAAAAATTGGAATACTTAAGTCTTATTTTTTTGAAAAATATGGAAATTTTATAAAGTTACATAAGATAAATATTACATAAATCTGTAGAAATTACTATATATTTATTGACATTTTAATACAAATTTGATAGAATACTGTAAAATAATTTATTATATTTTAAGGAGGATTTTCTTTATGAAAAAAGCTACTGAGACTAATGTATCTAGCGTTAAGACAAAAACAGGCAGTCATAATAATGCTTG
>HF991924.1:0-2961 GCA_000433135.1 Clostridium sp. CAG:921 | reverse complement strand
AACGGTTCTGGAGATGTTGTAACTGAAAATAACGGTGTATACATCGTAAAATTTAGTCACGACGATACAGGAAAAATTACAGATTCAATTACAGTAACTGATAAAGCTGCATTAAAAAAAGTTACGGTTGTTTCTGGTGCAGTTGTTTCAGCCATGGAACATGATTTAAAGTATGGTCGCGTTGACGAGCCAAAAGATTTTTGTTTTTCTGAGGCGATCATGAGCAAGGATGCAAACTATTCTCTTTTTGCATTTCTTTTCTGTGTTTGTAAGAAATACATAAGCATCCTATAATTAATTTTAAATATTTTACCTCACACTTTCATTTTAAGTGTGAGGTATTTTTTATTTAAGTATTGGTTGTATTTGTTTAAATTCCATTCCAAGTTTTATAGTATCAACTAACTTCTCATAATCAAGCACTAAAGATTTAGGTTTTGATATGTAGTTATCTTGACTAAATGGTACAAAAAAATAATTTTTAGTATCAATGATTTCGGCTATATTTTTTAATGTCTTACCTAACCCATCATTAGTTGATATTCCAATTACCACCGGCTTATTATTCCTTATATGACTCTTTACAGCCATAGTAACTGTTGTATCAGTAATTCCATTTGCAAGTTTAGCAAGTGTATTACCAGTACATGGACATATTACAAGTATATCTACCATGTTCTTTGGGCCGATTGGTTCTGCTTTTACTATACTATCAATTACTTTATTTTTTGTTTCATCTTCAACCATTTGTACAAATTCTTTTGCTTTATAAAATCTGGTATCTAATTTTTTTACATTATTTGAAATTATAGGTATAACAGTTGCACCTTCTTGCATTAGAGATCTAATTACATCTTTTGTCATATTAAAATTGCAAAAAGAGCCTGTTATACAAAGTCCTATTGTAATATTTTCTAGTTTCATAAGCTCCCTCCACTACTATATTTTATGATATCAAAATTTATTTGTTCCAAATAACTTGTATATAGTTATAAAAATAAGTAACTCCATTAAGAAATTCTTAATGGAGTTACAATTAAACTATTTTACAAATATTACCACTTGGAATAGTCTGGATTTACAGTTTCAAGTACCTTTTTAAGATACTCATATGCTTTATCATAGCCCCAAGCATGAATACCACGTTTGCCGTCATTTTCCCATTTTGTAACATCTTCTTTGCCGAAAAGTTCATTTATATCAAATGGTTTATAATTTTCCTGCCATTCAATTGATATAACACGCTTTCTCCACCCCATTATGATATCGCCGTCAATGGTGTGAAACAAAAACCACGGAATATGAGAATCTCCCTCACGACTACAATAGCCATTTGGCAAAAGTTCAAACTGATAGTCGCTATCTTCATAAATAATACTCATCATTCTACGAGTAAATTTATCGATCTCAGTAAGTTTTCTGTAATTACTCCAGCAACTGTCATGATAAAATTTACCATTAGCATATACACATGGATTATTCCTAATATCTTCAATTGTAAACGCCTTTCCGCAACAAGGACAAACAGAACCAGCAGTAGGAATGACGTATCCACCAGAAGATATCAAGCTAAAGCCTACACTATTGTGTCTACGAAAAGTTTCATACTCTTCAACATCTCCTTTTGTTTCAAGTTTTCCTTTTGCTGTTTTTTCAATTGACATAACCTGTCCAAACTGATCGAGCCAAAAACAACCAAAAAGCATAAATTCATTAAGCCTTTGTCTTTCATGTGCCTTACGGAATATTCTCCTGTTTTGCAACATTTCATTCAAATCAGAAAGATTGAGAAGTGAGTTTTCAATGCCATCTACAGTATCAAATGTATCTCTTGGTACATCAAAAGATCTTTCTTCATAAATAATTTCTGCCTTCAATGGAATATATTTGCCTCCGTTCATCCTTTTAAGTTCTTCCTCCTTAAACATATAAAGCATTTCTTGCTCTTCTGTAAAGTTTGGATGACCATAGCAGTCAAACGACTCAGGAATAATCGGTTCGCCTAACAAAGTTACCTTTACAGTTTCAGGAATAGCTAGCTTGTCTAACGTGATAAATCCAATAGTTCCATTTCCTGTTATCAATGCTTCAATCCGTTTCCTTTCAAAGTTCATGATAAAACCTCCTTAAATATTGTATTTTTTATTTTGTTACTTACAACTAATGCCTCCGAAGTTTCGAATGGCACTAAAAACTTAACGCCTTTATTATTATAGCACAACTTTACATAAAAATCAAATTTGTTACGTCCTATTATCTTCAAAACCTACACCATTTTATGCTAAATATAATAGCATATATTTAATTACATCTGGAGTCGAGTGCAAATTCAATAACAGATTTACACTACAATTCTACCTAAAATTTATTTTTACCATTGATTCAATTATTAACACTCATCATTAAGTAATTGGATTTATTCCAAATATACATAAATTGTAAAAAATTTACATTGCTAATTTTTGCATTATACTATACACTATTCTTAGTATAATTTGTATTTTCACAGCAAATTATATTATTATATTTTATGGAGGAAAATTTATAGAAACTAAAAAAATAGTACTAAAATTATCTTTTTTACAAAACTAACTCAAAAACATGGTATCAGTTTAATAACATTAGTAATCACTATAATTGTCGTTATTATTTTAGCTGCAGCTGTTGTTATCATTTTAGCTGCTGCTGTTGTTATGAGCTTAAATAATAACAATGTTTTAACTAATGCTAGTAGTGCTAGATATACTACTGATTTAGATACTATGCAATCATACTTAGAACTTGCTATTCAAAAGGTTACTTTAAGTCATCAAGGTACACTTGAAATAGATAGTGGTGAAGTTGAAATGGACGCTACTTCAAATGTTAAAGATTCTAAAGGTACTATTACTTGGGAAAGTGCTGACATTGGTAACTTATCTGGACAAATTATCTTTGATGAAGGTACTGATACTGATACTA
>HF991923.1:1082-2111 GCA_000433135.1 Clostridium sp. CAG:921 | reverse complement strand
TTTTTACAAAACTAACTCGGGAGGTGGGATAGAAGGCTTGCTTTTCCTATTGAAAAAATCGTGGAAAAGTTATATAATATATGTGGTAGTGTACATATGAAGAAAAAGAAAAGGAAGAGGTAAGTTATGAAAAGAGCTATTATAATTATATTTTGTATTTTAGGAATGGTTGTTGGAACTGCTGTGGCTCAGGCTACAGTTGGAATATCGGCACTTAAATTTTTGTCTATTGGTGGAGAAATTGGAATAAAAACACCGTTTACAATAGATTTACAATTTCTAGAATTCACGATTGGATTTTGGATTAAGGTTACTGTTGGTGGAGTAATTGGCATGGTATTGTTTGGATTCATTTCTAAGGTTGTTTTAGATTGGCTAAGAATATAAAAGAATTGCCGATTGACGATAGACCTTATGAGAAACTGGAGCTCATGGGAGAAGCAAACTTAACTAATTCAGAATTGCTTGCTATAGTAATAAAAAATGGAACCACTAATTTAAATTGTATACAAATTGCACATAATATACTTAGTAATAATTCAGAAGTTACAAATATTAGTGATTTGGAATATTTATCTAATATATCACTTGAAGAATTGAAAAAGTTTGAGGGGATAGGAAGAAAAAAAGCAATACTGATAAAGGCAGTGGTGGAACTTTCAAAAAGGATATCTAAAACTTATACTATTGAAAAGAAGAAGATTTCATCGCCAAGGGATGTATTTGAATTGGTAAATCAAAGCTATATAGGTTTGAAACAAGAAAGTATAAAAACACTAATATTAAATAAATCAAATGGGGTTTTATCTATTACTAGTAATGCAGTTGGTTCAGTTGATTCTGTGTCACTTAGTATAAGGGAAATTTTAAGTGAACCTATAAAACAAATGGCAAGTAGCATAATTTTAGTGCATAATCATCCAAGTGGAAATTTGGAACCAAGTAAACAGGATATAAAGTTTACTAAACAAATATGTGAGTATTCAAGTGTATTTAATATAAATTTACTTGATCACATAATAATTGGAA
>HF991923.1:0-1073 GCA_000433135.1 Clostridium sp. CAG:921 | reverse complement strand
TACTTGATCACATAATAATTGGAAAAAATGAGTATTTGAGTATGAAAAGTAAGGGATATATATAAAAATGTGAAAAAAAGGTGGAAAAAATGAGCATAATATCTAAAGACATAGGAATAGACTTAGGAACTTCAAATATAAGACTTCATGTAAAAGGAAAAGGAATAGTTGTAGAAGAACCATCGGTTGTAGCTATTAATAAGATAACAGGTGAAATTTTAGCAGTTGGAAATCAAGCAAAGGAAATGATAGGAAGAACACCAAACAATATAGTGGCATTAAAACCTTTAAAAGATGGAGTTATAGCTGATTTCGAAGCAACTAGGATGCTTATACAAAGCTTGATATCTAGAGTAGTTCAAAAAAGTTTGTTCTCAAAACCTAGAGTAGTTGTTTCTATACCATCTGGAATAACGGATGTAGAGGAAAGAGCTGCCGAGGGAGTTGCGTATAAAGCGGGGGCTAAAGATGTATTTTTAATGGAAGAAGTAATGGCATCGGCAATAGGTGCAGGAATTAAAGTGGAAAAGGCAGAAGGCGCAATGATTGTGGATATTGGTGGTGGAACTAGTGAGATGGCTGTTTTATCACTAGGAGGAATAGTTGTTTCAAACTCTATAAAAATTGCTGGGGATAAACTAGATAGCGATATAGTTGAATTTATAAAGAAAAAATTTAATGTTATAATAGGTTTAGGTGAGGCTGAAGAGGTAAAAAAGCAAATAGGATCTGCAACACTTGCAATGACTGATGAAAAAGTAAGTATAAAGGGAAGAAATTTAACTACTGGTTTACCAGAAACAATAGTGGTAACTACAACTGATGTTAATGAAGCAATATATATGTCTTTAAATGAGATATTAAGAGTTATAAAAAATACTCTTGAAGTGACTCCACCAGAGCTAGCAGCAGATATAATGGAAACAGGAATAATACTATCTGGTGGTGTGGCTAATTTAAAAAATATAGATAGATACATATCTAGTCAGACGGGAATGCCTGTTTTTGTTGCGGAAAATCCTTGTGAATGTGTAGCACGTGGTGTTGGAATGGCACTAGATAATATAGAGGTA
>HF991922.1:4664-6239 GCA_000433135.1 Clostridium sp. CAG:921 | reverse complement strand
TGGAAAAGTTAAAAGAAGAAATAAAAAAAGTAGAAAAGATGTTAAAGATATTAGAGGAAAGAGGGTATCAGAAGACAAAAATAGATTTTGACAGTGTTGAAAGGTAAGGTACTAAAAATTGATAAAATCAATTATAACTAAAACAAATTTTCAAACATGCTATTTTGTATTTAATTAAAGTTGGTTAAAATATCTTTAAATTACTATTATTTTGGTTTTTTATAGGTTATAAATAATAACAATAAAATAAAGGGAAAATAAAGTTAAAGTAAAATATAAGAACAAATGTATTGACAAACAAATGTACATGTAGTATAATTTTTTTGTAAACAATTGTTCGAGGTGTGATATGATAACGAATTTGCATATAAAAAATATTGGGATTATCGATGATATTAATATTTCTTTAGAAGATGGATTTAATGTCTTAACTGGTGAGACTGGTGCTGGTAAATCACTAATAATTGACTCTTTATTGCTTTTAAGTGGTGGAAGATTTTCAAAAGAAATGATGAGAAATGGAGAGATATACTCTCTTATAGAGGCTTGTATATATTTGCCAAATAATGAATTTTCAGAAGACGGTAACATAATTGTCTCAAGAGAAATATATGAAAATGGTCGTAATCTTTGTAAAATAAATGGTAGAATGGTTACTGTTAGTCAATTAAAGAAATTTATGCAAAATATAATAGATATACATGGTCAATCAGATAACCAAAAGCTTATGCAACAAGCAAATCATATAAATTATATAGATAAATATTATGGTGAAGAATTACTAAAAGTAAAAGAAGAATATGCAAAGTTATATAAAAAGTATGAAGAAATAAATAGTGAATTAAATAAAAATTATGGTGATGATAAGCAAAAGCAATTAAAGCTAGATTTGTTGTATTATCAGTTAAATGAAATAAATAATTCTAATTTAAAAATTGGTGAGGATGAAGAATTACTAAAAAGTCAAAAAATATTTCAAAACTCAGAAAAAATAGTAACAAATTTATCTAAAATTGATTCTTTACTTAATGATAAGATTCTAAATTCTTTAGATAGCGTAATGAACCTATTTGGAAAAATAAATATTTATGATGAAAAATATAATAATTTTCTTGATAGAGTAAATAATGCATACTATGACATGCAAGACTTATCTTATACAATTTCTGATAATTTTTCAAATATTGATTATGATGATAGTAAATTTGAAGAAGTTCAAAATAGACTTGATCTTATTTATAATTTAAAAAGAAAATATGGAAATACTATAGAGGATATATTAGATTATAAAACTAAATTAGAAGCTGAGATTAAGGAAATAGAAAATTTAGATGATTATATATTATCACTAAAAAATGATTTAAAACAAGTAAAGTTAGAAATGAATAAATTAAGTATTCAATTGCATAATATGAGAGTTGAAAGTTCTGCTATACTTGAAAAGAACATAACAAAAGAACTAAAAGATCTTGAAATGTTAAATGCAGAGTTTAAAGTAGAAGTAAAGTTTATATCAGATGAAATTTATAATAAAAACGGCTTAGATAGAGTTGAATTTTTAATATCTACGAATAC
>HF991922.1:3817-4608 GCA_000433135.1 Clostridium sp. CAG:921 | reverse complement strand
TGCATCTGGTGGTGAACTTTCAAGAATTATGCTTGCAATTAAGAGCGTATTTTGTGAAATTGATGATACTCCGATTATGATTTTTGATGAAATAGATACAGGAATTAGTGGCGTAGCTGCAAGCTCTGTTGCTGTAAAAATGAGAAAAATGTCAAAAATACATCAAATAATATGCGTTACTCATCTTGCGACTATAGCTGCAAATGCAGATCATAACTATTTTATTTCAAAAAGTGTTGAAAATGGAAAAACATTTAGTAATGTTAAAGTTCTATCTGAAGATGAAACTTTAACAGAAATAGCTAGAATATCAACTGGAAGTGTTTCAAAAATTGCTTTAGAACATGCAATGGCTTTAAGAAAAAGTCTAGTTAGATGATGTAGAAAATTTATACTTAATATTTAATTTTTTATAAAAAAATTAAAATAACAATGTTAAATACATATTTCAAAAAAGGAAATAACTCATATTATAATTAGATGTAGATCATATAAAAAATATTGGTAAATACCATATCCGCCAAATAATATCAATAAAAATTGTTATTAAATTAAAGCCATATCTTTTTTTATTCTGCTGCAAAATCATTCGTCAATCAACTTCTTCATTAGATATTTTTTCATCTAGTCATAGTAGTAACATTTTAAATTGAACATTAAATTTCGATTGTTTTTAAAATGACACAAAACTATATACAAATAATAAAAAATAGTGTATAATATGTATGTGAATTAAGGAGGAATAAAAATGAAAGAAGATGAAATAGAAAATTCTTGTGCAGCAGGATGTG
>HF991922.1:0-3811 GCA_000433135.1 Clostridium sp. CAG:921 | reverse complement strand
ATTCTTGTGCAGCAGGATGTGCAGCTTGTGGTGGTTGTGGACATGATCATGGTGATGATGCTTTTTTACCAGAAGGAATGTCTCCAATAATAACACTTACAGATGATGAAGGAAAAGATATTAGATTTGAAATAGTTGATGTTGTTGTTTTAGAAGATGAAACTGAGTTTTTAGTAGTTACTGAAGCAACTGAAGAACAAAAAGATGATGTTGAAGTTGTAATATTGCAAATAAAAGAAGAAGATGGAGAAGAAGTATATGATACTGTTACTGATGATGTATTAGCTCAAAAGGTATTTGATACTTTTATGGCTCAACAAGATGAACTTGATGATTCAGAGGAATAATATTTATGCAAGGTATGTTTAATGCCTTGCATTTTTTCACATAAAGTAGTAAAAAAAGTAAGAGCAGTGAAATTTTAGTGAAATGGCAAGATATTAGTTCACATTTTTTTATATTTGTGCTATACTAAAGAAGGTGAGTTGAAAATGAATAAAACAGCATATGAAATATTTGGTATATCAAATAGATTATCAAATTTAGCAAGTGAAGTTGAAGAAAAATTAAAGGAAGTATACGAAAATATAGATGAAGTTTGTTTATATAATCAAGCAAAAGTATTAAATGCATTTAAAGATGTAAATATATCACAAATGCATTTTGGAAAGACAACAGGATATGGATATAATGATGTTGGAAGGGAAGCAATTGAAAAAGTATATTCTACTATTTTTAATGCAGAAGATGCACTTGTAAGAGTTCAGTTTGTAAATGGAACCCACGCAATTGCAACTACGCTTAGGGGGCTATTGATGCCTGGTGATAAACTTCTTGCAATAACAGGTAGACCATATGATACATTGTGTGAAGTAATTGGAATAACTGAGTCTGAAAAGTCTTTAAAAAATTATGGAATAGAATATGAAGAGATTCCCTTGTTACCAAATGACGATATAGATTTAGAAAAAGTCGAAGAATCAATAAAAAAACAAAGACCAAAAGTTATTCATATACAGCGCTCACGTGGTTATGCATTGAGAAAGGCTTTCAGAATTTCTGATATAAAAGAAGCTGTGAAAAG
Organism: Clostridium sp. CAG:921; assembly: GCA_000433135.1. Classification (GTDB taxonomy): domain Bacteria; phylum Bacillota; class Clostridia; order TANB77; family CAG-465; genus CAG-465. The sequence continues at coordinate 2,727 of HF991922.1, read as the reverse complement.
AATAAAGAAGATAGATAATAATATTATAATCATGGTGGATAATTGTTATGGCGAGTTTGTAGAAAAGCAAGAGCCAATAGAAGTTGGAGCAGATATAGTTTGTGGTAGCCTTATTAAGAATATAGGTGGCGGTTTATGTGAAACAGGCGGTTATATAGTAGGTAAAAAAGATTTGATAAGATTATGTGCTCAGATACTTACTTGTCCAGGAATCGAAAAAGAATGTGGAGCTACTATGGGACAAAATAGAAATATGTTACAAGGAGTATTTTTAGCACCATCAGTTGTAAAAAATGCTTTAAAGTCTGCTGTGTTTGCATCATATTTGATGGAAAAACTAGGATATGAAGTGTTCCCAAAAGCATTTGATTTACGTGCTGATATTGTCGAATCAATAAAGTTTAATGATGAAGCTAAATTAATAAAATTTATACAAGGTATTCAAGCATCATCACCTGTAGATAGTAATGCTGTACCTTATCCTTGGGATATGCCTGGATATGATACAAAAGTAATTATGGCATCTGGTTCTTTTATTGATGGTTCTTCTATAGAATTATCTGCTGATAGTCCGATTAGACCGCCGTATGTTGCATATATGCAAGGTGGACTTACTTATGAATCAGCAAAACTTGCAATTTGTAAAGCAGTTGATGGAATATTGGAGGATTAACATATGAAAGTATTTGTAATTGGTGGTGGCGCAGCTGGAATGATGGCAGCTATCACTTCTGCTAAATATGGAAATGATGTTACTCTTGTTGAAAAGACTTCAGATGTTGGAAATAAAATAAAAATAACAGGAAAAGGGCGTTGTAATTTAACATTTTTTGGAGACGTAGATGATTTTAAGAAGAATATAGTAAAAAATTATAAGTTTATGTATAGCTCTTTTAATAATTTTTCAAATAAGGATGTAATTAATTATTTTGAGGAAATTGGTGTAAAAACTAAAGTAGAGCGTGGAAATAGGGTATTTCCTGTAAGCAATAATGCTTTTGATGTCGTTAGTGCTTTAAAAAAAGAGTTAAAAAAGTATAACGTAAAGGTAATATATAATACTAAATTAAATGATTTGATAGTAAAAGATGGTGTACTGGGTGGTATTGTTTTATCAAATGGTAAAGTTGAAAAATGTGATAAATGTATAATAGCTACAGGAGGAACTAGTTATAAAAATACTGGAAGTAGCGGGGATTGTTATGCCATTGCTAAAAATGTTGGACATAATGTCATTGATATATTACCGGGTTTAGTTCCGTTAAGATCAAATGATGATATATGTAAAAAATTACAAGGATTATCACTTAAAAATATTGAATTTAGGCTACAATATGAAGATGGAACAATAATATATCAAGATTTTGGTGAAATGCTATTTGCACATTTTGGAATAACAGGACCTGTTGTGCTAAGTTCTAGTAGCAAGCTAAATCGAGAAAAAGATATAAAAGAAAAATTAAAAAGAAAAAGTGTAAAAGCAATTATAGACTTAAAACCAGCACTGTCTGAGGAAACATTAGATAAACGAATATGTAGAGATTTTGAAAAATATTGCAATAAGGAATTTAAGAATGCACTTAATGATTTACTTCCTCAAAAGTTGATACCTGTAATAATACAAATTTCTGGTATAGATGAAAATAAAAAAGTAAATCAAATAACAAAGGAAGAAAGGAAATCCTTAGTACATGTATTAAAGAATTTAAGTGTAACAATAGCTGATTTTATGCCAATTGATATTGCAATCATAACTTGTGGTGGAATAGATACAAAACAAGTAAATCCAAAAACTATGGAGTCAAAAATTATAAAAGGACTATATTTTGCAGGAGAAATTTTAGATGTTGATGCATATACAGGAGGATTTAATTTACAGATTGCTTTTTCAACTGGTGTGGCAGCTGGTAAAGATTAATACGTTATGATTTTTTATAACATATGCTAATAAATATATTATTTTAGTTAGAAGGGAGAAAGTATGGAAGATAAGATTTTTATAAAAGAAAAAAAGAAAATGCCACAGTTTATAGTAGTATTAGTTGTGGCAATTATTGGAGGATTAATAGGAAGTGCTGTAACTTATGTAGCACTAGATAAAAAAATTGAAAGTATTTCAACAAGTAATAGTAGTAATACAAATACTAATACCTCAAATGTAAAGTATGAAATAACAAAGACAGATAGCCCAGTAGTGGCAATAGCACAAAAGGCAGGACCATCAATTGTTGGTGTAAAAGTAAGCTATATGTCACAAAGTCTATTTGGTGGAGTGCAAGAAGCTGACGAAGAAGGTTCTGGAATTATATATAGTGAAGATGGATATATAATAACAAATTATCACGTTATTGAATCTGCAATAAACAATTCATCTGCAACAGTAGAAGTAACTTTAGCAAACAGTGACAAAACATATACAGCAAGTATAATTGGTAGCGATTCGACTACGGATCTAGCAGTTATAAAAATAGACAAGACAGGTCTTACTAAGGCAGAATTTGGAGAATCTTCATCTTTACAAGTTGGCGAACTTGCTGTAGCAATAGGAAATCCTCTAGGTCAGGAACTTGCTGGAAGTGTAACAGTTGGATATATATCAGCTCTAAATAGAAAATTGACTACTGACGGTAGGACTTATAGATTAATACAAACAGATGCAGCAATAAATCCTGGAAATAGTGGTGGAGCACTTGTAAATTCTGAGGGTAAGGTAATTGGAATAAATAC
>HF991921.1:925-1557 GCA_000433135.1 Clostridium sp. CAG:921 | reverse complement strand
CTATTGGAAAGCCGACAGCTTCGTTACAACGTCAATAAGATGGAAAATCATTAAAAAAACTTGCAAGTGGTTATAAGATCACTACTGCAAATGATGGTGCAGTTGGAATGCAGATGTCTGAAACCATGGGGAATCAGATTAGAGGGCTGAATAAGGCATCAAGGAATGCGCAGGATGGAAACAGTATGTTCCAGACTGCAGATGTAGCATTACAAGAAACGCAGGATGTGTTGGATTAAATGGTAGAGTTAACCACTCAGGCTGCAAATGATACGCATACAGAGGCTGATCGAGATGCAATACAGAATGAGTTAGGTCAGCTGAATGAAGAAATTGATCGTATAGCATATATAACGAACTTTAATCGGCAGTATATGTTAGCGGCAGGAACACCATTGACAGATCCGGATTATTATAAGATCCAGACGGGATCTCTGGCGGGTCAGAGTGTAATAATCCGCTTTGTAAATGCAAGCAAAGAGAGCTTAGGAGTGGACAGGGTAGGTGTATCTTCTCATGAAAAGGCGTCGGAAGCCATTAAAGCAATACAGGAAGCGATTGAAAAAGCAGCACTGTGGAGATTTTTGTGGATAATTAGAACAGCTTGAATATGCAGCATATAACACAGACAA
>HF991921.1:0-869 GCA_000433135.1 Clostridium sp. CAG:921 | reverse complement strand
AAACGCCGAGATATTAATATGAACATGGAAATGGTACGACGGTCCGCTAATCATATTTAGGTAAATGCATCCCAGAGTATTCTGGTACAGTATAAATGATGCGAAAACTATTATTGAGGTTCTGAAGTAGAACTAAAATACGATAAAACTGTCTGAAGAAGAGTGTTTGGATAAACGGTAGAAAACAGGGCTTTTCTATCGTTTATTTTTAAAGTAAAAATAGCAATGCAGGTAAAAGAGAAAACAGGAAAGTGATGTGGAGATAGATGAATCAACACAAAATAGCATTTATTATTTGTGCAAATAATGCCTTATATTATGATGAGTGTGTAAGATATATTAATGACTTAAATATACCGGAGGGGCTTTGTACTGACATTATATGTATTCAGGAAGCAGATTCTATGACACAGGGATATAATGCGGGAATGCAGGCAAGTGATGCTAAATATAAGGTATATTTACACCAGGACACTTTTATTTTAAATCGTAATTTTATAAAGGATATGTTGCAAATATTTAGTAGTGATATATCAATAGGTCTGCTGGGCGTTTTGGGAATACCCCAATTACCATCAGATGTTAATTGCCATCTGTGTAAAAAAGTGGGGAATATTATAAAATATGATGGACATACTATAATGGATACTGACTTTTTATTGCAAAGGCAAGATCAGAACTGGCAGGAGGTCGAAGCAATAGATGGATTGCTGATGGCAACACAGTATGATATACCATGGAGAGAAGATTTTTTGGATGGCTGGGATTTTTATGATATATCGCAGTCGCTGGAAATGAAGCGCCATGGATATAAAGTGGTTGTGCCATATCAGAAAGAGACATGGTGTTATCATAATTGTGGATGTCCA
>HF991920.1:4956-7948 GCA_000433135.1 Clostridium sp. CAG:921 | reverse complement strand
TCTAATAGCCCGTTTAGAAAGCATATTTAATGCCTCAGATTCATCATCAATTTTTCCAATTCCTCTAAGTGTCCTTGCAAATATAGTGGCTGGCTCCTGAAGCTCTGAATAAAAATCAAAGTTACTCCTGTAACTTTTTCCATTATACATTCCACGACCATCCACATAACTAACAATAGCAGGTCTTTTTTTCTTAGCAAAAAAATACGCTATATCTTCAGCCCTGTCTTGCGTAATTGCCTCATCTAACATTGAAAATCCATCATACATTATTTTCTGTGCATCTTGACTAAATTTCAAACTGCTAGTTTTGACAGAAAATTTCTCTGCCACCTTCTTCATCCACATTGCATTTATAACATGACCAAGTTCATGAGCCACATACAATCTGCTTCTTTCTGCTGAATTTAAGAACTCTCCCCTAGTCATAAGCGGATTTATCTGAATAGTAAATCCAGTTGACACAGGAATCGTAATACCATATAGACATCTCAAATTATTGTCTATTGGTGCTATTGCACAAAGCTTCGATACCTCACTAAATATGTTTGAAAAATCATCTTTATTAAAAATATAATAATAATACAGGTATTCTTCTACATACTGTACAAAGTACCTTGTAGCTAAATTTTCATTTCTATAATCTTTGGAACTAATCTTTTTTTCCTCTATCAAACTAGATAAAAAAGTCATACTGTTTTTTCCAAGGATTTTTATAAAGTCTTGAACCTCCTTATTTTTTTCTCCAAAATCATATTTTAGCGTAAACCACTCCATAAAATTTCCTCCTAAAATTTAATTAGGATATTTTTTACAACTGTTAAGATTATAACATATTCACCTGTAAATTTCAATATTTATGTAATGTATATTTAAAGATTTAATTAATATTTCAAGAATGTATAAATTTTTTAACATAAAATGAGTATAATTTATAGTATACTCATTTATTTTCTAATTATTATAAAATTATAATTTTAATTCTGTAATAATATGATTACTAAACATATAATGTCTACTACATAAACTTTCTAAATTTTGTCTATGTGTTACTATTACATAAGTTTTATCTTTTAAATATTTCTCAATCATATTTAATATCCTCTTTTCAGATAAATTATCTAAATTTGAAGTTGGTTCATCTAACAAATATAAGCTTTTATCCATCAAAATCCCCCTTATTAAATTTAATCGTTGCCTTTGCCCTGCTGATAATTTTACACCTTTTTCACCAACTATCGTATCTAGTCCATCTTTTAATTCGCCATACCATGACATAAGACCAGCTTCATCTAATAGTTTTAATAACTTTTCATCTGATACATTCTTTCCCAAGCATAAATTTTCCCTAATACTAAGATCAAATAACTCAACTTCTTGTGATACAAAAACTAAATCTAGCCTGCTTTTATTACTATTACTTCCATCTATTATTAATTCACCATTTTCTAGCTTATATAATCCAGCAAGTATATTCATTACTGTTGTTTTTCCCTGCCCAGATTCCCCAACAATACTTATTTTATCTCCTTTTTTAATACGAAATTCTGGTATTTTTATTTTACCTGAATTCTTGGTATACGAAAATATCACATTGCTTAATTTTATGTAATCAAAATCACTAATTAAATTCGTTTCTATACTATCATTAAAACATTCATCTAGTTGCTTTTTAGATGTTTTAAATTTTTCTGTAATATCAATTAATTTTACCAAACTATTTAAATTTTTATACAATTTTCCAAGTACAGATACAAAAAATAATATATATGGCAATGTATCTTTACCTTCTAATATCATGATTATTGCAATTATAAAAATTACTAAATAAAGTAAGTCTAGTAACATAGTAAATGTCCCATTTGCAAATGATCTCTTTTTTTCATTTAATTTCGTAGCTTCTAAATATTCATTAGAGTTTTGAATAATTTTTTCCTCACAAAATTTACTAATATTTAACTTCCTAATAGTTATAATATTTTGAATAAAATCTATAAATTTTGCATTATAATTTGAAGCTGCTTCGTTTACATTTTTTTGATACTTCTGCATATTTTTTATCATTTTATATTTTAAAAATACAGCCAAAAACGATATCACTATACAAATTATGCCAGTAATTATTGACTCTCTAAATATCATTCCAAGTATTGAAATACTTCCAACCACTAGTGGTATCACACTTATTTGAAACTGCCAAATCATTTCAAAAAAATATTTTGATACACTATTAATTAGTTTACATATATAACCTGTATGAATATTTGAAATTTGATCCATTGTCATAGTTTGCAATTTTTTAAAATAATATCTTTCTATAGCACTTCTAGTTTTTGTTTCATTTATGTTATCAATATATGATCCCATTTTTCCTGTAATCAACTTTATTACCTCAGCAATTGCTAAAAAAATCGTTAATTTTATAGCTATACTTGGTAATAATGGTGATACTCCGAAATATGATAATATAAATGGTTCAACGTAATCAGCTAGTGAATACATTATATTTACAATAATTGAAATAAAAAATAACTTTTTTGACACTACATTCAACAATTCTTTCATTATACAAAATACTCCTTTTAATAGATTTATACAGCTCCTATACTTCTTAATAAAGTTAAAGAACTTTTTTATTTATCAAAATTCTAACATAATAAAAATAAAAATACAATAAAAAATTATATACTTTTCATTATTTACGTGTTATACAATAATTTAATTCAACTTAAACTATTCCAAATATATCCTAAACAGTACTTCAATGATTTTTAACTTTAAATTTATAAAAAATTTAAAGTTAAAGGTAGATAAAACACTTTAATAACAATGAAATTTTTCTTTGTAAAAAATAAAAAAATACCAATTGTTTATATGATATAAAAATGTAGTGAAAAAATAAATAAATTTTTAACTTTAACAAAAATGGCGGAAGAAAATATCCTCCGCCAGTTTTGTTATTTTATATAAAAAACTAATTCATTGCGCTAAT
>HF991920.1:0-4884 GCA_000433135.1 Clostridium sp. CAG:921 | reverse complement strand
TAACCAGTCCTCTTTTAGTTCTAATTCATTAGTTAAAAAGAATGCTGAAAAAAGCTTTAAGTCTATAATTTTATATATTAGCCCATATAACTTATGACCAAAAATAAAAATTGAAAACAATCTTATAACATTAAACCAAGAAGTCTCGGACGAAAAATATCTAATAGTATAATGTATATATTTTGCCAATCCTAAGCCACCAGCAAAAAAAATAGAAATAAAAATTAATCCCCAAGCAGTGTTCCGTGTTCTTTTAAATTCATTTGCATCATAATTCGGCCAACTTTCACATTTTTTTGCAATGTAGCTCCTTGTTACAAACAACATCACAACTCCAAAAATCCATAAAATAATAAATAATGACATGTATATCCTCCTTTTTATAAATCATTTGAAAGCATATCATTTTTGTCAAGTATGTACTTGGCGATGGTATATCCCATCCTTATTATTTCATACCTTTTCATTCGGTAGTATCCTGCGCCATAAATGCCTTTTAATGTATTATACCAAATGTATACTTTTCCATTATTTATTGTATAAGCTGTCCCTTCATTAAGAGCTGATAAAAGATTATCATCTACATCTTTCCACATAGGAACGGTCACTTCTAATTCGTTATATGTGACTGGTGTCTTTGACGCTGTTTTACTTTCCACTTCCGCCTTTCTAATTGCTGCAATTCCTTCAAGAGGAATTATATCTGCTACTTTTTTTTCTTCGTCTGTTAAATCTTTTAGTTCAAGACTTTCAGGAAGATTAGTATTATCAAACAAATTAGAGTTTCTTGCAAAAGCTTCCTGTGAATTAGCAGTAAATAATTCCCATAAGTCAATCATAAAAGTACCTCCTTATTTACTAAAGACTTTTTTGAAACATCTGAATCTATAAAGCCAGATTGTTTTACATCAATTAATGTAACATCGTTAAAATATCTATTCCATGTTTTTATCAAAGAATAACTTATCTTTGAAAACCAATGGAAATTGTTATATTTTAAGTGTCTATCAAAATCATGACACGCAATGCTAACATTATCCATTGTGACACTATCTCCCCATCCTTTCCAAAATTCTAATGATGCATTTTCTACCATCAAAGGACGGTCATTTTCAAAAATATTGACTTTGACTTTTAACAAACAGCCACTTTCTTCCTTATCATTTGGTAAAATTTTTATAAACTCAATTCTATATTTTTTAAAACTTACTGTTTCTTCATATACTGAACCGAAAATCCAATATATTGCTCCCAAATTTTTTATAAGTTCTTCTTCAGATACAAAGTCTTTAACAGTAGATGTTGCATCAATAGTAAGTTCTGATGAACCAGCTTTTAAAGTCAAATACTCCAATTCCAATTTTTCAAGAATCTTCTTAGCTGTCCGAAATTCAGGTCCCTCACTTTGCAATTTAATTCTTTCATTAAGCAAATTTATCCTGTGCTCAAGATTGTTAAGTCTGTTCATTATTTTTCCTCCTAATCTTAATACTTTAGACCTAATATAGTCTAAATAAACATAAAGTCACTAGCATTATACCATAGTTTTGCCAATCTTTCAAGTTATGTAAACTCAGATTTTATTTTAACATAATTAAATTTTTAAAAAGACTTTCCTTTGAATGTGCTTTATGGTAAACATAAAACATAATATTCCCTTATTAATATTAAAAATAATTGATAAAAATTATAACAAATTTGGAATGATAAATTTTTTGAATATATGCATTTATTTTTAATATCTGCACAAGTAATGGAAATGATAGAAAAAGAACAAAGAGATTTTGTTTATGAAATATTCTTATTTAAAAGAACCCCCCCACTTGGCTTGAAAGCCTGTGGGGGGTTGGGAATTATGTCCAATCATTGTAGTATGAAATGTACGACAAAATGTAAAATAGAATTGCACCGAGTAAAGAAAGTACAGACCACCAGAAATAAAAGGCATTGTTAGGATAAATGCTTATTCCATTAGGTAATCCTACCTCGAGAAAACTTTCATGCATTCTCATCATAAAGTTAGATTTCTCTAATTGAGTTGCATTTTCTGGAAAAGTATCAAGTTCATTATAAGCACTCTTAAGAGTCTCATACCAAAAACCGACATCATTGCTGGGGTTTTTGAAGAAGATAGACACAACTCCTTCAGTTAAGTTATTCTCTTCGATGTAGTCAATTGCTTTTGCTAATTCAGCTTTTGAAGTTTGAATATCCATATCACCAGCAGCTCTATGAATATATGAATGACAATTCATATTGAATTCTACTGCTTTCACAGTCCGTAAAGTTGCCCAGCCTCCAAAAAGTAGAGCACAGACGATGAACAAAGCTAAGAAACATTTTGTGAATTTTCCCATTATAATTTCCTCCTTTTAATTGCTCGGAGGGCTATGCCTCCGAAAATTTATTTTCAAAGGCAACAAAAATTGTTACAGTATAATTACTATACTTTACATAAAAAAACAAGCTTATTATTTCCTTGAACTATAGAAGTATACTTTTTTAATTACGATAAAAGGTATTTCAATTGATTGAAGCAGGAAATCATATGTTAGATCCTATTTTCAAAAATTATTTATTAAATAATAGAATTGATGAAAATCATATAATTACTCAGTTGAATCAGATTTTGAATACAAATTAGTAGAAGTAAGTGTAGCCAAAATATAGAATACTAAAGAGTTAAATTTCAAAAAAAATGGAAGGCTTTAATTTTAGTATGGAATCAAAAATATTAAAATGGTTAGTTAGAAAAGATGCAATTTATGATGTTGAATTACCTTAAAATGCTAAGGAAATTGATTGTACTAGTAATTTAACACCACATGGTGTATTTAGAAGTAATAAAATTATTCTCTCTAATCTAAGAACAATAACCGATGATATTGCAATATAATTATATTTAAAATACGATTTACCAGAAAAATCATATTATAAAACAATGGCCTGGTGTGCAGTAAGAAGATATATGAATACAGCATTAAAGATTTTTAAAAATAAAGTTAATAAAGAAAATGTTAGATTAGTTAATTTAGAATTTGAAAATTTTTATAAACAAGGTGACACTCAATAATCTGAAAGAGTCTGCTATTAAATTTGCAAAACCACTTAATTTTACTTCTAAGTTTATCACTAATATTGATTTTCTTTTTAATTATTTTAATCATAGCACATCATACCTTTCTTTGCAATAACGCACAAAAAAATCAACTATTACTAGTTGACTTAATCATTAACGTCACATTAGTGCGACGATTTTATCTTATGGAGAGAATCACATACAAGTTACGACCTTGTTCTCTTTCTAAAATAATTATATATGAATTATTATTGAATTTCAATGGTAGTATAGAAAGATTTCAATATTTATTATATAATATATACACATGAAGTCTTAAATATATAAATGTTTGGAGGAACTTAATGAGTAATGAATTAATAAATAATGATAACGAAATAAATAATATTTTGGATAATATCAAAGATTTAGTTATAAATAGTAGAAACAAAGTTTATCAAACTGTGAATACAGAAATGCTTAATTTATATTGGAATATAGGAAAAGCAATAATGGAAATACAACAAGGTGATGAAAGAGCAAGTTATGGCGATGCTGTTTTAGAAAAGTTATCAGAAAAATTAACCAATGAATTTGGAAAAGGATTTTCTTCAAGAAACTTAAGAACTATGAGAAAATTCTATTTAATTTATCCAATTTGGAAGACAGTGTCTGCCAAATTGAGTTGGTCTCATTATTTAGAATTGATTAAAATAGATGAGGAACAAAAAAGAAATTTTTATTTAAATGAATGTATTAACTCTAGATGGAGTGTTAGAGAACTTCAAAGACAAAGAGATTCCTTATTATATGAAAGATTAACTTTATCTGCAGATAAGGAAAAAATATTAGAACTATCTGAAAAAGGACAAATATTAAAAACAAGTAAAGATTTGGTAAAAGATCCTTTTGTATTAGAATTTTTAGATATAAAAGAAAATACTGATTATTTAGAATCAGATTTAGAAAAAAATATTATAGAACACTTAAAAGAGTTTTTGTTAGAATTAGGCAAAGGTTTTAGTTATGTTGGCAATCAAGTAAGATTAACACTAGAAGAAGATCATTTTTATCCAGATTTAGTTTTCTATAATAGACTTTTAAGATGCTTTGTTATTATTGATTTAAAAATTGGAAAAGTATCACATCAGGATATTGGACAAATGCAAATGTATGTTAATTATTATGATAGAGAAATTAAACAAGATGATGAAAATCCAACAGTTGGAATATTACTATCAACAAATAAAAATGAAACAGTTGTAAAATATACATTACCAGAAGATAATAAAACAATATTCTCTTCTGAATATAAATTACATATGCCAACTGAACAAGAATTAATTACTGCTATTGAGGAAGAAAAGAAAAATTTTGAATTAAATGAAAATATTTAATTATGACGAATTAAAACTACTTGCTAAATAGTAATTGTAAATGTGGTATGTGGAAAAAGGATCAATTATAATTATGACTAATAAATTTATTAAAAACGCATTAGATTGCATAATTTTTCATTCGCAACTAAAATGCAACCAAAAATATCGTACTAGTTTGTAGTAACAACTACCTATTTTTACTATAATAGTCTCAAAGAAAGGAGAAATTTAAAATGAAAATAATAGGAGAACTTACTTTTGTAACAATAATTTTAATAGGTTTAACAATACTAATTTCTTTCATTTTTTTAATAATATTTACTATTAAGGCTTTAATAAAATATGTAAAGTCAAAAGATATTAAAAAAGAAAAATCACCTATTAAAAAATCGCTTGGAGAGGTCTTAAAACAACATAGAGAAGAATGTAAAATGACGCAAGAATTTG
>HF991919.1:9805-16651 GCA_000433135.1 Clostridium sp. CAG:921 | reverse complement strand
GAAACAAATGAAATTTTAGCATATTATATTAGTGAAAATCTAACATTAGATATATCATTAGAAACTATAAAAAAACTTCATAGAAATAAAAATATAGTATTACATGATAAAGTGAAGATACATTCTGATCAAGGAGTACACTACACTAGCCCAAAATTTCATGAGTTATTAAAAAAATATAATATACAACAATCAATGTCTAGACGAGGAAATTGTTGGGATAACGCACCACAGGAATCATATTTTGGACATATGAAAGATGAATTGAATTTAGAAACTTGTTTTACATTTAGAGATGTATGTAATGAAATTAAAAATTATATTGAATATTATAATAATTATAGATATCAGTGGAACTTAAAAAAGATGACTCCTGTAAAATACAGAAATCATCTTTTAGAGAATTTAGCATAATTGCTCACTCTTTTTTTAAAAGTCCTTGACATGGGGTACATTTTAAGATATTTACCTTGTTTTTTTATATAACATCTATATTTTTTAATTTCCAACTATTTGATGCTATGATTTTTATAGTATTACAGAAGTCACATTTTAAAATGTTAGTAGTTATAAAATTGGTTAATGGTGCACCACAGTTGTGACAGCTAAGCTTTGAAATATCATTAATTTTTTTATATTCATATGTTGCAAGCCATGTATCATTCCAAAACATATCTTTTCCCATGTCATAAAATTCATTATTGTTCCTTAAATCATCATAAAAGTACATTGATAATGCAATTTTTATTTCATCATTAGCTTGATCGTAGCTATATATTCTAACATGCTGAATTGAAAGTGAGTCAATTCTTTTAAGAAGTCTATACTTTTTTTTATTTGCTAGAAGTCTTATTAGTATTTCATCATCATATTTTTTCTTTAAGATATCTTCATATTGCTTAGCAGCTTCTTCAGATATGTTATCATCATTTTCATCGTAGTTAAAATCATTATCATCTATTATTGAATTTTTTAAATAAGTGTAAATAAAATTTATATCATATTTTGCAAATTCTAAAAAATCTTTTTCATTAAAGTTAAAGTGAAATTTTGAAATGTTATTTAGTATATCAATATGTTCTTCTTCAATGCCAATATTTCCTATCATTTTGATCCTCCTATCACATAAATTATATAGTTTTTTGAATAAAAAGTCAATATAAATAGTTATCAAATGATGAGCAATTAAGATGCATAAATGATTCACAAAATAACTTTTTATATAGTTAAATTTGCTTGAACTCTGCTAATTATGTGAGCTTTAAAAATTTAAATGCCAAAAATCGACACGAATTAGTTAATAATAATTATGTAAATTGACAAAAAGTATAAAAAAAGTAGAAAAAAGTGGAAAAAAACGATAAAAAATGGAAATGAATATTCAATTATGGTATTATTTAGTAGGAAGTGATTTGAGTACTCCTAAGAGTTAAAAAATAGTGAGTATTAGAAAAATAAATACTCACTATTTTCATCAATAATTATGAACTAAGTTTTTTAACACTATTGGTTAGGCATTTGTGATTGCATTTGGTTAGCAGCTTGAGCTACTAATTTTTTAACCATTTCACCACCTATTGAACCAGCTTCTTTAGAAGTAAGGTCACCGTTATATCCTTGCTTTAGGTTTACACCAATTTCATTTGCAACTTCGTATTTGAACTTATCTAATGCCGCTTTAGCTTGTTTATTTGTCATTTTGCTGTTAGATGTCATTTAAATTCACCTCCAATATTTTTAAACTAGTAAAGTAACAAGAGTAACAGAAATAATTAATTTCTAATGTTAATAATTATTTGTTATAACAATAACAAAAGTATAATTTAAAAATTAAGTAATATTTTGTTAAAATTCTTATTTACTTTACACTAATAATTTGTGAAATTTTTAAAAAATTATACATAAAAAATTAAAAAAATTATATTTTCTTAATTTTAAAGGATTCTATTCGACAAAACTAGACATAAAAAATGTTTTTTTACTATTGCAATTTTTATTAATTTTATAATATAATTAAATTGCGCTATTAAGTAAATATTAGGAGGTATATTTAAGTGAGCGATAAGTCAAAAGTATTAATAATTGATGATAATAAAGAATTTGTAAGACTCTTGAGTATGTACATAAATACACAAGAAGATATGGAGGTTGTGGCAACTGCATTTGATGGCCAAAATTCTATTAATCTTATAAAAGAGTATGAACCAGATATAATGTTGCTAGATATAATAATGCCAGAAAAAGATGGATTGGCTGTACTAGAGGATATGGTAAAAGAAAAAGGGTTATCTAGACCCACTATAATAATGATGTCAGCAATAGGACAAGAAAAGATAACTCAAAAAGCTATTGCACTAGGTGCAACTTATTATGTAGTAAAGCCATTTGATATGGCAACACTTGTAGAAAGATTGAGAGATTTAATAAAAAATGAACTTTCATATAATAATACCGATAATCAAATGTGTTATTCAAAAACAACAATAAATAGTAGTGTTAATTCGTCAGCTCCAATAGAGGTAAGAACAACAAATATGATACACGATGTTGGTGTTCCTGCACATATAAAAGGATACCAGTATATTAGAGAAGCTATTTTAATGGCTGTTGAAAACGAGGATGTAATAAATGCAATAACAAAGACTTTATACCCAACTTTAGCAAAAAAATTTAGTACAACACCATCTAGGGTTGAACGTGCTATAAGGCATGCAATCGAAGTAGCTTGGAATAGAGGCCAAATAGAGATACATGAAAAGATATTTGGATATACAGTAAATTCTAATAAAGGTAAACCAACTAATAGTGAGTTTATTGCTATGATTGCAGATAGACTTAGACTTGAAAATGGAGCAACTATACGTAGGTAGTAAAATAGAGAAAATTAACAAATTGTCTGTGGTTAATTTTCTCTATAGTCTTTTTAATAAATTTTTAATTTAAAAATTTTTACCTTTTGTAGTACAATACTCTATCATTTTAATTACAACGTTATTAAAAGATGTATTATTTTTCTTTGCTAAATCATTTATTTTTTCAACTAGTTCGTTTTTTATATAAATTGTTTTATACGTAGATTCAACTTTATCTCTTTTAAAATCGATATTTATCCCCATAATGCACCTCCAATATCTACATTTTACACTAAAATACGACAAAATAATATATTAGAAATATCTCATGTAGATGTTATAACACTTATAGCGTTAAAATAACAATTAATTTGTTATACCACAATTTGTAAAATATGATATTGATATTTATGCTACCATAATATATAATAATTGTGTTTGGAGGAAAAAATATGAAAGATGAAGTTTATGAAAAGATATATAGTAATTTAGATGAATGTATTACTGAAGTTTTAAATTTATGCTGTCAATATGCCAATGATGGAGTAGAAAAAGGTTATGGTGGACCTTTTGGCGCAGCGGTTATAATTAAAAGAAAAGATGAAAACTATCAAATTGTAAGTATTGCAAGAAATACTACATTAAAAGATGTAGATCCAACTGCACATGCTGAAGTAAATGCTATTAGAGAGGCTTGTAAAAAATTAAATAGACTTATGTTAAAAGATTGTATTTTGATATCAAGTGCTAGGAGTTGCCCTATGTGTTTGTCTGCTGCATGCTGGTCAAGAATTCCAGTAATAAAATACGTACTAGATTATGATAGCGCAACGAATTCTGGATTTATTGATAACGATATATTTATGCATCTAAATGGAAAGAAAAAAATAATATCTGAAGAAAAAATTAGTGGAAATTGTGCTAATAATCCATTTGATGCGTGGAATAATAAAAAGGACAAAACTATATATTAATAATGAAACTATATTTAATTACCCCATTTTGGGGTGTTTTTTTATAAAGTATTTTGTAATGCTAGCTATTGTTGCTTAAATACTGGGTTACTTGACAAATATACATAAAAATAGTACAATAATATTTAGGTAAGAAGGACTATAAATATGAAGAAAAATAAAAATAAATGGTTAGATTTTAAAGTATTTTCAGTAAAAATTTACTATTTGGTACTGATTATATTTATAGCTGTTTTAGCATTTGTTATAAATCCATCTAATTTGTATATTAGTTTTGGAGTAGTAGGTTTAGTTGCTTTAATAATGTTTTATATTTGTATAAAGGAAATAAAAAATAGAAAAGACAGAATAGTTGAATTATCACAAAGTGTTGATATGGTACTAAAAGAAAATTTAAATTTAGTAGATATACCTATGGTTATAGTAACTAATCTAACAAACGTGGTATGGCAAAATAATATTTCAAAGCATTTAATACCAAGGGAGTGTTTATCAGATACGGCTTTAATGCTAAATAAAGAATTAAAAAGTTCGAATACAGCATCAATGCAAGTAGATATAGGAAATGGCGAAATTTATTGTGCAGTTGCAAATAAAATTAAATTTTTAAATTTAGATGCAATTTTAGTTACATATTTAAATAAAACTGAAGAGGCAAGGTTAAGAAAAACATTAGATAATACAAAAATTGCCGTAGGTATTATACTTATAGACAATTATGATGAGACAATGCAAGGCTTAGATGAACTTCAAAAAGCAGAAATATCTTCAAAAATTACTAAAGAGTTAATAAATTTTGTAAGTTCTAATAATGGTGTTATTTCTAAAATAGATAAAGATAGATATATTGTATTTATTGAAAAGCAGTATATAGAAAAGATGGAAAGTAACACGTTTGAAATTCTTGAAAAAGTTAGAAATATAACAAATGTAACAAAATTACCTATTACTATTTCTGTTGGAATATCATATAATGAAGAATATATATCTGATAGATATAATAGTAGTAATTCAGCTTTAGATATTGCACTTGGACGTGGTGGAGATCAAGTTGTTGTAAAAAAAGATAAAAAATTTGATTTTTATGGAGGCCAAAACATAGGTCTTGAAAAAACTAGTAGAGTTAGAGCTAGAACTGTTGCTCAAGCGTTAAAAGAAATAATGGAAAGAGCAGATAAAGTCTATATAATCGGTCATAAGAACTCTGATATTGATTGTATAGGATCTGCTGTTGGTATATTTAAAATTGCAAGATCTTTAAACAAGCAAGCAAATATCGTAATAGATGCAAAATGTAATAGTAGTACAAAAACCATAATTGATAAAATTAAACTTAATAAAGATTATGAAAATGTGTTTATTTCAGGAAACGAGTTAAAAAAAGTTGATACTAGTAATTCACTTTTAGTTGTAGTAGATACTCACAAGAAGTCTTATTTGTCATATCCAGATTTCATGGATGAATTTGAAAAAATTGTGGTAATAGATCATCATAGAAGAGGAACTGAGTTTATAGATAATGCATTACTTACATATCATGAAATTTATGCTTCGTCTGCATCTGAGCTTGTAACTGAGCTTTTGATGTATTTGGACAATGTTACACTTACTCCAATGGAAGCTGAAAGTTTGTATGCAGGAATAGTAATAGATACAAAGAATTTTATCTTCAAAACTGGTGTTAGAACATTTGAAGTTGCAGCATATTTAAAAAAATATGGTATCGATTTAACAGAAGTAAAGCAGTTGTTCCAAAATGACTTTGAAACTTATGTAGCAAAGGTAGAAATAGTAAAAAATGCTGAAATAATACGTTCTCAAATAGCTATTTCAACAAGTGAAGAAAATTATAAAGATATGGGGATAATAGCAGCTCAAGCTGCAGATGAACTTTTATCGATTTCAGGAATACTTGCGTCATTTGTACTTTGTAAAATTGACGATGTTGTAATGATATCTGGAAGATCTATGGGAGATATAAATGTGCAATCTATACTTGAAAAAATTGGTGGTGGTGGGCATTTGACTTTTGCAGGTGCTCAAATTGCAGGTGTTTCTATTGTTGAAGCAAAGCAAAGACTAATAGAAAGTATAAATGAATATTTTGGAAAAGAATAATTAAAATATGAGAAAGAAAGGAGAAAATGATGTATTTATTAAAAATATATCATGTATATAATTATGAAAGTAGTTTTAAATAAAGATGTAAAAGGGTTAGGAAAAAAATTGCAAATAGTTGAAGTTAGTGAAGGTTATGCAAGAAATTATTTAATACCTAAAAAAATTGCTGCTATAGCCGATAGAAAGAATATAAACGAAGCAAATACAAAGTCACAAGCGGTAGCATTCAAGAAAAAAACAGATTATGAAGAGGCTCTAAAACAAAAAGAATTAATAGAAAAAGGTTATATTGAATTTAAACATAAAGTAGGTGAAGCAAGTAAATTGTTTGGCAGTATAACAGAAAAAGAAATTGCTGATCAAATGAACAAGAAATTTAATTTAAATATCGACAAGAAAAGGATTGTTATAGCACACCCTATAAAGAATTTAGGAGATTATACTGTATCTATTAAATTAAATGAAGGAGTTGTAGCAAGTTTAAAGATTGTTGTTGTAAGAATGTAGGTGCAAAACTTTGGAAAATGAATTAGTAAATAAAGTTCAACCAAATGATATAATTGCAGAACAAGCCGTACTTGGATCAATGCTTACGGACAAAGATTCTGTTGTTGCTGCAATTGAAGTATTAAAATCAGAAGATTTCTATAGGGAAGATAATAAAGAGATTTATTCAGCAATGTCAGAACTATATGGATTAGGACAGCATATAGATGTAATTACGTTAACAAATCAATTAAAATTAAGAGGAACATTAGAAAAGGTTGGAGATATACAATATATATCAACTCTTATTGATAATGTTCCTACGATTACTAATATAGAAAATTATGTTAAAATAGTAGAAGAAAAATCTGTTTTAAGACAACTTATAAAAGTTGCAAATGATATTCAAAAAA
>HF991919.1:0-9765 GCA_000433135.1 Clostridium sp. CAG:921 | reverse complement strand
AGAGGAAGTCGACACAATAATTGAGCAAACCGAAAAGAAAGTATTTGACTTAGTCCAAAATAGGAATACAAGAGAATTTGCAAGTATGAAAGAAGTACTTATAAATGTATTTGACATAATAGAAAAAATGGTTCAAAATAAAGGAAAAGTATCTGGAATTGAATCAGGATTTATTGATTTAGATAAAAAAATATCAGGACTTAATCCATCAGCTTTATTGATAGTTGCAGCACGTCCAGCAATGGGAAAATCTGCTTTTGTTTTAAATATTGCTAACTATGTTGCGCAGCATGATAATGTTCCTGTTATGATATTTTCTCTTGAAATGTCAAAGGAGGAAATTGGTAATAGAATACTTGCTGCAGAAGCTGAAGTTGATAGTATGAAAATAAAAAATGGAAATGATATTTCTTCAGAAGAATGGCTAAAACTTGGACAAGCAAGTGGAAGGCTTTCTAACATGCCGTTATATATTGATGATACTCCTGGACTTACGGCATCTGAGCTTAGAGCAAAATGTAGAAAAGCAAAACTTGAAAAAAATATTGGACTTGTAATAGTTGATTATTTACAACTCATGGAATCAAAATCTAAAAATGCATCTAGACAGCAAGAAATATCTGATATCAGCCGTTCATTAAAAATACTTGCAAAGGAACTTCAAATACCTGTTATTGCACTGTCACAGCTTAGCCGTGCTACTGAATCAAGAACTGATCACAAACCAATGCTAAGTGATTTGCGTGAGTCAGGTGCTATTGAGCAGGATGCTGATATTGTTATGTTTTTACATAGAGAAGATTATTATGATGAGCAAACCGAGAAAAAGAATATAGCCGAGGTAATAATTGCAAAAAATAGAAGTGGAAGTACTGGAACTGTTGAGTTAGCTTGGCTTGGTCAGTATACTAAATTTGCAAATATATATAAAGGTCCGGAGGAAAATTAGTGTTAAGAGAAAAGTATAATGTAAAAAAGTATATATTAGATAAAGTTGAAAAAAATATAATTGATAATAAACTGATAAAAAATAATGATAAAATTCTTGTAGCGGTATCTGGAGGTCCGGATTCTATGTGTCTGCTTACAGTGCTACATGAATTAAGATTTAAGCTCAAAGACGTCTATAATATAGAATACTTTATTGGTGTAGCTCATGTAAATC
The DNA here is from genome assembly GCA_000433135.1 of Clostridium sp. CAG:921. Taxonomy (GTDB): domain Bacteria; phylum Bacillota; class Clostridia; order TANB77; family CAG-465; genus CAG-465. Next base: position 8,600 of record HF991919.1, on the reverse strand, counting down.
ATATGATAAGAAATGAATCAGATGAAGAATATATATATGTGAAGAATTGGTGTGATAAACTAGACATTCCTATGTATTATTTAAAGGAAGATGTTCCAAATATTTCAAAAAAAATGAAATTATCTGAGGAAACATGCGGAAGAAAAATAAGGTATGATTTTTTTTATAAAGTTTGTAGTGAATATGAATACAATAAGGTAGCAACAGCTCATAATTTAAATGATGATACTGAAACAATATTGTTAAATATAATACGTGGTTGTGGATTAAATGGACTTACAGGTATGAGTTTTGAATTTAAAAATATAATAAGGCCTTTGCTTAATATTGAAAAAAAGTTAATTTTAGAGTATAATAATACTTGTAATATTAATCCTTGTATAGATAAGACGAATTTTGAAAATACTTATAGTAGAAATAAAATTAGAAATTTATTAATACCAAATCTAGAAAAGGAATATAATTGTAATGTCGTAGAAAATATTATAAGAATGAAAAATATAGTAAAACAAGATGAAGAGTTTTTGGAAGATTATACACAAAAAATAGTAGAAGATGCAATTTCTGAAAATAATAACTATATATTATTTGACTTTTCAAAAATATTATCAGAACATGATAGTATAGTGTATAGGGCTGTTAGGAATATTATAGAATTGTGTGTTGGAAGTTTAGATGGAATATCTAATATTCATATATACGACATTATAAAGTTACTAAAGAAAAATATTAAGAAAAAAAGGTACATAATGGGCAATAAATTTACAATTGAGATAGTTAATAAAAATATTGCAAAAATTCAAAAAGGAGGAAAAAATGAAGAAAAGTTCAATTATTAGAACATTTATAACTTATATATTATTACTTGCTATTGCTGTATATGCGATATCTATGATGAATTCAGAAGTTGCTAAAAATATGTCATATACAGAATTTTTACAAAAAATTGAAGAAAAAAGTGTTGAAAAAATAGTTATTGATAATAGCAAGCAGATGGCAGATGTTAAAATTAAAAATGAAGAAAAACAACAATATGAAGTAAATATACCTGATATGACTACATTTATGGAGTTCGCACAACCAAAGGCAAAAGATGGTGAATTTGAACTTGAAAGAGCTAGTGAATCAACTTTTGAAGCTTTAGCGCCATACATTCCAAATATAATATTACTTGTCGGAACATTATTTTTATTTATGTTTATGATAAGAAAGACTAATGAGGGAAACAATAAAGCAATAAGCTTTGGAAAAAATAGAGCTCAAATGATAGACAAAAATTCTAAAAATAAGGTTACTTTTGATAAAGTTGCTGGTCTTGAAGAAGAAAAAGAAGAATTAAAAGAAGAAGTAGAGTTCTTAAAAAATCCAAAAAAATATCAAGATATGGGAGCTAGAATTCCTAAAGGAATATTACTTGTAGGTGGTCCTGGTACAGGTAAGACATTACTTGCTAAAGCAGTTGCAGGGGAAGCAAATGTACCATTTTTTTCAATAAGTGGTTCTGATTTTGTTGAGATGTTTGTTGGTGTTGGAGCTTCACGTGTAAGGGATTTATTTGCTGAGGCAAAAGCAAATTCTCCATGCATAATTTTTATAGATGAAATAGATGCTGTTGGACGTCATAGAGGTGCTGGTGTTGGTGGTGGACATGATGAGAGAGAGCAAACATTAAACCAATTACTTGTTGAAATGGATGGATTTGCAACACATGAAAGTATAATAGTTATGGCTGCAACAAATAGACCTGATATTTTAGATCCTGCACTTCTAAGACCAGGTAGATTTGATAGGCAAATTGTTGTAAGTGAACCAGATATCGGTGCAAGAGAAGAAATTATAAAACTATATGTAAAAGATAAACCTTTTGAGCAGGGAATTGATTTTAAATTACTTGCAAAAAATACTGCTGGATTTAGTGGTGCAGATCTTGAGAATATGATAAATGAGTCAATATTATTAGCAGCAAGAAAAGATAAGAAAACTGTTACTTTGGAAGATATTGAAGAAGCAATGGTAAAAGTTATGATGGGACCTGAGAAAAAATCAAAAATAATCAGTGAAAAAGAGAAAAAGCTAACTGCTTATCACGAAGCAGGTCATGCAGTGGTATCTAGATTTTTACCAACACATGATACAGTACATCAAATTTCTATTGTACCAAGAGGTATGGCTGGTGGATATACTATGTATAAGCCAAATGAGGATAAGAGTTATAGATCAAAATCTGAGATGAATGAACATATTGTATCTTTACTTGGCGGTAGAGTTGCAGAAGAATTGGTTTTAAATGATGTTAGTACAGGTGCTTCTAATGATATCGAAAGAGCAAGTAAAATTGCAAGATCTATGGTTATGAAATACGGTATGTCTGATAAACTAGGACCAATTACATTTGGGTCAACGCAAGAAGAGGTATTCCTAGGAAAAGAAATGACTTCACAGCGTGATTATAGCGAAAAGGTTGCTGCTGAAATTGATGAAGAGGTAAAAGATATTATAACCAGAGCATATAATTATGCTGAAAGAATATTAAAGGAAAATATTGATAAACTTCATAAAGTTGCAGGGGTTTTAATTGAAAAAGAAAAAATAGACTCTAAGGAGTTTGACGAAATATTTGGTAATTAGTATTTAAGTAAAGGAGTAGAAAGAATCTAGCATTCATTCTACTCTTTGTTTATTTTCTAAAAATCAAGAGTTAAGAGTAAAAATTTAAAATAAGAGTTGAATAAAAGTTAAATAAAGTTAAATAAAAAGTAAAAAATTATGCCAAATAATTGACATAATAATGTAACAATGATATAATAAGCGTGCAGTTAATGTTATAGTTAATCAACTGAAAGACTATTATATGAGCTTTTTAAAAGCTCGAGAAAGGAGGACATGTATGTCCAAAATTAATTCTAGTAAAGCCGAGAATAACAACAAGGAGGAGAAAGTTATGGTTTTAGTGGCTAGCAATAACAAAGGCAAAATTAAAGAGGTAAAGGAGATTCTTGAAGGATATGAGGTCATTTCACTTAAAGAAAGTGGTGTGAATATTGATCCAGAAGAAGATGGTAAAACCTTTGCAGAAAATGCTATAAAAAAAGCTAGCATCATTGGTAAGGTTGCTAAGATGCTTACAATTTCAGATGACAGTGGAATTGAGATCTCGGAGCTTTCTAACTGGCCAGGTGTTTATACAAAGAGGCTTGATGAAACTGGATACGGAGAAAACATGTCAGATTTTGATAGAAATAATTTTATTTTGGGTAAGTGCAAAGACCTGAAAGACAGAACTGTTATTTGGAAAACGTGTATAGCATTGTATGATCCAGAGACAGAACAATCAGAAGTATTTGAGGGAGTAATAAGAGGTAGACTTCCTGAGAAACAGTATGGAGAAAATGGATTTGGATTTGATGCAATTTTTGAGCTGGAGGGAAGGCATGATACAATGGCTAGTATTTCAGCTGAGGAAAAGAACGGTATAAGTCCTAGAAAGATCGCTCTTTCTAAACTTAATGAGTTCCTTAAAACTAGAAAGTAAATAAGTGTGAAAAACAAGACTGGTGGTATTTTGCCAGTCTTGTTTTTAAAATAATAGTATTTAATTTATAAATATTTAAATTAGTATACATTAACTGAGATATCAATGTATCATGTATTGTTGATATTTTGCTAAAAATTTAGATTTTAATTGACATATATCAAATGCTATGATATAATGTGGACACAAAAATAAATGTAGAGACAAGAAACTTTTAGTCTCAGATAAGGAGGACTTTATGTCAAAAAAAATTACTAATGCTGTACCAAGCGAGATTGTTGTATCTAAGCAGATTGGATACAAAGATTACTTTAAGTTAGCAGTTTTGTATGTGATTGCAGGTAAAAACAAGCCGGTGATCCGTGAAGCTACTGATGGAGAAAAGTTAACATTAAAAGATGAGAATGTCATTAATATGATCCGTGAGGCTGTTCCTGGTCATGAATCTTATATTATGGATTTAGTAATCAGAACCAATGTTCATGAGGCTATAATTGATGATATGAACCTTACAGTGACACAAAAAGTTGTATCAATTGCTGATTCGATAAGCCAATTTGTTAGATCGGCAAGCTAAAAACTTTATTTTTGTATTAATTGTGTATTAATTATGTATTAAAAAGATTATTTAAAAAGCGTAACTATTGATTAGTTACGCTTTTTATGTTATAATATAACTGCTTGTGGTTATTTACAAGTAATTTTACTTTACGTAAAATTTAATAACACACACAAATGTAGTTTATGCTCCTTCCATTATGGATGTAGTAAACGTAGATATTTGTGGAGGTATAAGAAGGAGGAATTTTTAATGGCAATTATACCTATGAAATCATTACTAGAAGCTGGTGTACACTTTGGTCACCAAACTAAAAGATGGGATCCAAGAATGGCTCCATACATCTTTACAGCAAGAAATGGAATCTATATATTAGATTTACAAAAAACTTTAAAGAAAGTTCAAGAAGCATATAACTTAACAAAAAAAGTTGTAGCAGAAGGTGGTACTATACTTTTTGTTGGTACTAAAAAACAAATTCAAGAAACTATCGAAACAGAAGCTAAAAGATGTGGTATGTACTACATTAATAGCAGATGGTTAGGTGGTACTTTAACAAACTTTAACACAATCAAGAAAAGAATTGCTAGACTTGTTGAACTTGAAAAAATGGAACAAGACGGTACTTTTGATGTATTACCAAAAAAAGAAGTTATCGGTCTTAGAAAAGAAATGGCAATCTTAAATACTAACTTAGGTGGAATAAAAGAAATGGATAAATTACCATCACTTATTTTCTTAGCTGATTCTAAGAAAGAGTACATTTGTACTAAGGAAGCAAGAAAATTAGGTATTCCAACAATCGGCTTAATTGACTCTAACTGTAATCCAGAAGATGTTGATTATGTAATTCCTGGAAATGATGATGCTGTAAGATCTGTATCATTAATTGCTGGAAAAATTGCTGATGCTGTTATCGAAGCTAAGGAAGGAAACTTAACTGAAGCTACTGATGATGAAATTGAAACAATGGAAGAGTTAGTAAAAAAAGAAGGCGTTGACAAAATAGAAAGAAAACCAAGACAAAATAACAGAAATAGAAATTATACAAAAAGAGAAAAAACTGAAAAAGTAGAAGAATAATTGGGAGGTGCTTGTAATGGCTATAACTGCTGAGCAAGTTAAAGAATTAAGAGATAGAACTGGTGCAGGTATAATGGACTGCAAAAAAATGCTAGTTGAAGCTGAAGGAAATATGGATAAAGCAATAGAACTTTTAAGAGAAAAAGGTATTGCTAAGGCTGCTAAAAAGGCAGGAAGAGTTGCTTCTGAAGGATTAGTTGATGCATATATTCATAATGGTAAATATGGTGCTTTAGTAGAAGTAAATTCAGAAACAGATTTCGTAGCTAATAATGAAGACTTTAAAGCTTTTGTAAGAGATATTGCTATGCATGTTGCTGCTATTGGTCCAAAATATGTTAGTCGTGATGAAGTTCCAGCTACAGTTGTAGAAAGTGAAAAAGCAACTTTAAGAGCACAAGCTTTAAATGAAGGTAAACCAGAAGCTGTTGTTGATAAAATGGTAGAAGGAAGATTAAATAAATTCTTTTCTGAAATTTGTTTATTAGATCAACCTTTTGTTAAAGATCCTGATGTTACAGTTGGACAACTTCTAACAAACTTTATTGCAAAAATTGGTGAAAACATCGTAATAAGAAGATTCGCTAGATTTGAAAGAGGCGAAGGAATCGAAAAAGAAGAAACTAATTTTGCTGAAGAAGTAATGAAACAAGTAAATGGTGACTAATTGTTACATAGTAATGAAAAAAATACTCCTTTTATGGAGTATTTTTTTCATTGATTTCTTTTATAGTACTTTCGATATTTTTTTTATTTAATTTTGTAATATTTTCATTTGTATATCCTACTAAGGCATTTGGACATCTGTTTATTATTTTTTCAAAGATTTCATTTAATATTACTTGGTCTTTTCCAAAAGCACTTTGCAAGCAAATATTATATCTTTTTTTAGAATTAGTTAAAATGTTAATATTTTTTGTAGACTCAATACCATTTATTCTTTGAATAAATATATATAGCCAAATAATATCACTATATTTAATAACTTTTAAAAATCCTGAATAATCAATAATGTATGAATTTAAAAGAATAACTTTTTGCTTTTCAAATATCTCTTTATCACTAAGATCATATTCAAGACTAATTTTTTCAAGTTCATTATTTGATTTTAAGATTGTCACTTGTTTTTTAGATTTTGCTTTATTTATTATTTGAATTAAGACGAGGATAGCTAGTGTAATAAAAAATACTATAAAAAGTATAATTATCGTATCAAAAACATCAGACATTGGAGTATCTTCAGTATCGATGTAATAATTACCAATGTAATTTTCAATTGTATCAGTAGTTTGAACATTATTTGGATATAATTTGTTATAATATTCAAGTGCTAATTTTTTTAATTCATCTGGAATAGTTTTAGTCATGCCAGTAATTCTTGCGTTAGCAGGTTTAGTATCAATATCGCCATAAGTATAACTATTAATCTCTTTTAAACTTTCAAAATTTGATTTAGAAAGTTTTGCTATTATTAAATAATCATCATCACCTATAAAATAATAGTCATCTTGATAAGAATTAGTTTCATACTGTGCAAAACAATCTGTTAAAAAACTAACATCCATATACACATATTCATTTTCATTTGAAGATTCAATTGCATAAATAGCTTCTTTTTCTGGCTTGGCTGACAAGAATATAAAAAATGAAAACAAAAAAATTAATGATATTATTAAAGTTAATATTATAACTTTTTGTGTAGTTTTAATTTTAGTTAGATCCATAAGTTTTTTTTCTATACTATCATTCATAAAATCACTCCTATACTTAAAAATATTATAGCACATGAGCAATAAGAAGTAAACTATTAATGTAATATAGATAAATTTGTTAAGTTTTTGGTATTGTATGATTTGAGAATAAAATTTACTTGAAATGTTTATATATTTATTATATAATGGTTTTAATTGGAGGGATTTTTGTGAAATATAAAAGGGTGTTAATAAAATTAAGTGGTGAAGCAATAGGTGGGGAAGATGGGAGAGGCATTGATAAACTTAAGTTAGAAAATGTGACTAATCAAATTGTAGAACTTTCAAATGAAGGAGTAGAAATTGCAATTGTAATAGGTGCTGGAAACTTTTGGCGTGGAAGGTATGGGGCTGAGTATATTGAAAGAACTACAGCTGATTATATGGGGATGCTTGCAACTACACTAAATGCACTTGCACTTCAGGAAATGATTGAAGGAAATCATGTACAAACTAGAGTTATGACGGCAATAGAGATGAAACAAATAGCAGAACCATATATAAGAAGAAAAGCAATAAGACACTTAGAAAAAGGAAGAATTGTAATATTTGCCTGTGGTACAGGAAATCCATATTTTACAACTGATTCAGCAGCAGCCTTGCGTGCAATTGAAATGGAGGTAGATGTTATATTACTTGCTAAAAATGTTGATGGTGTATATGATAAAGATCCAAGAAAATTTCAAGATGCTAAAAAATATGATAGTATTACATATATGGAAGCAATATCAAAGAAACTTGGAGTTATGGACATAACAGCATTAACGCTTTGCATGGAAAATAATATACCAATAGAGGTATTTGCATTAAATGAAAAAGGATCTATTAAAAAAGTAGCAAATGGTGAAAGTATTGGAACTACAATAAAGGAGGGATAAAATGAGTCAAGATGTTATTGAAGAAAATGAAGTTATAATGCAAGTAAAACCTAAATTTAATTTATTGTATGAACTTGCAATGCCTACTGGAAAGAAAATAAAAAAGGATATATTATACTTGATAATATTTTTTATAGTTACAATTGTGACTTTTTTATATAGTGGTAAAATTGGTGGCTTTAATTCAACTATGCTCTTTAATATACAATTTGGAAATTTAATAAAAATTGTACTTGTAATTATTATGCTTTTGATTTTAATAAAAACAATAGTAAGCATAATAGTGCAAAGTGTACAATACAAACATATTAGTTATAAATTTTTTAAAGATCATATGGTTTACGAGGATGATTTTCTAAATCAAAGAGTAAAAAATATTGATTATTCGAATATTAAAGAACTAGAAATAAGAAGAACAGTATTAGATAGAATTTTAGGATTTGGAGTAATTATAATTTACACAAATGCGGAAAATAAAAGAAATAATGGTATGGTAATATATGGAATAAAAAATCCCGATGAAATGTATACTAAAATTAATAAGATAGTGAATGATTCAAAAAATAGTAAATAGTAAAATTAAGACGGTATTTAAAAGTTATTAATACCGTTTTTTCTTTTATTTAAATTAAAATATGATATTAATAAAAATGTGATATATAATTGTTTTAAAACGATAAATCAATACTTAATTTGTCGAAAAATGATTGACTATAATATACAAAAATAGTATAATTATGGTGTTATTGGAGGGATAATGTGAAATGAAAAAAGACAATATAATTAAGTTAGTAATA
>HF991918.1:2361-3668 GCA_000433135.1 Clostridium sp. CAG:921 | reverse complement strand
TATGTTGTTGGTGGTCCTTCTCTTGAAATAGTCCTTACTTCATACAACCAATCTACTAACCAAAGCAATATGTATCAATCTAGAGCTGAAAATTCAACTGGATATAAAATGAGTGATGATAGCGGTACAAATTGGAAATTCTATTCAAGCTCAAGTTCAAAATATTTAACAAAAGTAGCTAATCTATACAGAATTAATAGTACTAGCAATGCTTACGCTTATTGGATTAGTAGCCCGTCTGCTCGTAACTCTTATATTTTAGTTGATGTGGACTACAGCGGCTATGTGACCTCTTATGACTATAACCTTACCTACATTGGCTTTCGTCCTCTTATTTGCCTAAAATCTGATATCTCTTTAAAAGAAATTGAAGAAGGCAAATCTTACCAGATTTAATATTTTTTTGAATTAAGAAGAATTTTAGACCAGTTGTCAATTATTCACCTTATTTCTTGATTTTAAGCAAAAAATGGTGCAAAAAATATACTTTATTGAAAAAAATTATATTGTTTAAAGAACTTGATAAATCTTTTTATTCTTTCATTTTTGTTAACCTATTATATAGTAAAATAATTAAAATATATTATTTTACTATATTTTTTTATTCTTTCACTTACACATATTATTTTAGCAATTATATGTTTAGCATCTTCATTTTTACAAATAATAATTATAGGTGATTACATTGCAAAAAAATAATATGAATAATATTAATTATACAAATTTTAATTACAAAAAAGCTACAGTACTAATTACAGGTTCTGGCACAGGGCTTGGAAAAGAAGCTGCAATTTTACTTGCTAAAAGAGGTCATAAAGTATACGCTACTACAATGTATGAAGAAGAATCAGTCGATTTAAATAATTTTGCTACTAAGCACAACTTGCCAATTTCATCTTTTAAACTTAATATTTTGCTTGAAGATGATAGAAAAAAATTAAACGATATAGATTTTGATGTAATTATAAACAATGCAGCAATAGGAAATTCTGGTAGTGTTAGTGAAGTGCCTATTTCAGATTTTATAGATGTATTTAATACAAATGTATTTTCAAATATTAGTATAACCCAAGTAGCACTTAGTAAAATGATACAAAAAAAATACGGAAAAGTAATTTTTTTAAGTTCACTTGCTGGTAGAATCACAATACCTTTTTTATCTCCATATTGCTCATCAAAATTTGCTATTGAAGGATTTGCTATGGCACTTAGAGCTGAAATGAAAAAGTTAGATGGCACTAAAATACAAGTATGCATGATAGAACCAGGTGCATATGCTACTGGATTTAATAAAGAAAATAACGAAA
>HF991918.1:0-2347 GCA_000433135.1 Clostridium sp. CAG:921 | reverse complement strand
AAGAAAATAACGAAAAAAAATTTAAATGGATGCAATATCACTCATATTTTAAATATAAATGGCAAAAAATAAAAAATGATGAAGAAAAATATTGGAACTTCATAGAAAAAAAGCCATTTGATAGTATTATAAAAAAATATATTAAAGCTGTTGAATCAAATAATGTTAAAAAGAGGTATACTGCACCTAAAATTCAAGCTTTTATTATTCAACTTCAAAGAATTTTTGGAAAATAAAAAATAGTGCCTCTTTCTAACCCCTAGGCACTAATTGTTAATACACAGTTATGTATTGAAAAGCCAACTGGCTTTTCAATTTTTAGTTCTTTACCAATTATTTGAACAATAAGAGCAACATCCAGTTGAATTGTTTCCTTGACATCCACTTGTTGAAGTATTTGTTGGACAACAGCAACATTGACACTCTATTTGTTCTTTACAACAACATTTAGAACACCCACATTGAGATTTTTGACAGCAATTATTCATTTGCATATTTTGATTATAGCAGCAATTATTATACATTCTAAACCCTCCTAAAAAAATATAACATTGTGTATTAACACTACTATATAGTATTAATTCATGCAAAATTTGTTACAATATTTTAACATTTTATCTCATATATTGCTATTTTAAAATTAATCATAAGTAACCGAAAAGACTGGCAAACGCCAGTCTTCTTATGTATAGGAATTGTTTTTATATTTTAAATTATGGATAACCTTAAAAGTCTACCAAATTTGGATTACTTTTTTATTAAATTAATTTGTGCCTGCATATATCACCTCCCTAGTTTTAATATATATTTCATGTTATAGCATTCACATTTAGTATAAGTATTTTTCTTTTCTACATCTCCCCTCTCTTTATGTCTATATTTTATAATTTGTTTGTGATGGTTTTATGATCATTTTGTATAAATTTTGAGGGTGTAATTTGAAATTTTATCTTTTAGTTTATTTTAATTTATAATTTAATACAAAAATGTTAACTATTAAACTATCACATATCATTATATTGCAAATAAAGCCTGCAATTATATATAAATTACAAGCTTTATTTAGCATATTACATTTAACTTTCTATATATGTATAGAAATTACTTTTTATATTTTAAATTATGGAAAACTAAAACTCAAAATTAATAAATTAATATATATCTTACATAAATCACCCCATTTCAACTATTATGTATTTTTTTGTACAGTTAGCTTAATTTTAAAAATACTTTTTGACATTTCCTTCTTGTTATGATTATATTTTAATATGTTTTTGTGATAATTATATGTTCTTAAAGTAAAATATATATGAACACTATAAAATATGTATCAAAAAACATATTTATAAACAAAAATAGAACTTGTAATAACATAAATTACAAGCTCTATTTTATTATAATTATATATTCTGTCTGATTTTATCATGTATAGGAATTACTTTTATATTTTAAATTATGGAAAATTAAAACTCAAAACTAATAAATTAATATATCCTTACATAGCTCACCCCATTTCAACTATTATGTATTTATTCGTAAAGTTAGCTTAATTTTAAAAATACTTTTTTGCATTCCCCCTTGCTATGACTATATTTTAATATTTTTTTGTGATAGCTATATGTTTTTAAAGTAAAATATACATGAACATAAAACATACTATACTAGTACGTAGTTATAAATATAACATAATTGTTTTTATAGCAAAATAAATCAAGTGATAAAATAATTTTTTTCTACCACTTGATTTATTTATATTTATATTTTTAGTCTAAATAATCCAACTCAATTATCTCTTCATTTTCAAATTCATCATGATAAAACTCAAAATCACCAATCAATTTTGAAAGTTCAAATGTTACCAACTTTCTTTTCTTTTTATCAGAAATATTTGGTGAAACTGTAATTACTCCTTTTTCAGTCTTTACTTCCTTGCGCATACGTGCGCTTCCAAGTTTTATCCCCCTAAGATCAGTATGTAAAACGCCAATATACTCTCTGTAATCAGCAAGCACACGAGAATAAAATGCTTCCATATCTTCTATTAAAGACATGCCATAATCACCTGGAAGTATATTTTCCTTAACAGAATTTGGAATATCTGGAACATACCCATCTACAGCTTCCATTCTTAGAGTTTCATCATCTCCATATCTATAATTAAACCATGAAAAATCTCCAAGCATATGTGCAATTTCTCTTGCAACTGACTTTCTTCGCAAATATGCAGGAATTCTAGGTGAAACAATGATTACTCCATTTTCCGTTTTTACATTTTTTCTCATTCGTTCACTTCCATAGTGAATTCCTTTTAGATTTTGACACAAGCTATAACAAGGTAAACCGCTAT
>HF991917.1 GCA_000433135.1 Clostridium sp. CAG:921 | reverse complement strand
TGATAAGCTTGCAGCAACTTATATATTGGAGTCATATTTAAATAGTTTAATGTAAAAATAATATATAATATATAATATATAAAATAAAAAAGCAAACAGGTATATAGTTTAGTTATATACTTGTTTGCTTTTTTGTGCAATCTACATATTTCTAATTATTCTGCAATTTGCATGTAATACATTTGAAACCAAAATTTAATTTTCAAATACAACACTATTCTTGAAAAAAAATATTATATGTGATAGCATTTTAAGTAAGGTGAAAAATTATTCTATAAAGTTATACAACAAAAATTACAATGTAGCAGGTACACATATAAAATATGTACTTAGCTAAAGTAATAACTAGGTATTATGATCTAAATGTGAGGGATAAGATATGAGTGAAGAAGAAAAGATTAGAAAAATTCAAGAAGAAATTAAAGGATATAAAGAGAAATTATATCAAGATAAAAACTTTGTAGCTGAATTAGAGGAAAATTTAACGGAAGATACTTGGGAATATATAAGTAAATTTAACCGTTATAATATAGCGTGCAATGAAGGTTATGATGAAGAGGAATATTATAATGAAGATAATGATATAGAAACATTAAAACTTAAACTTTTGCCATCAAAGGAGTGGATAGAGGAAAACCTTAAAGGTTATTATTCATATTGTGTTAAAATTATTAGTGATTTTGGTGCCAATATCGATGAAATTGATACTAAAGCAATTGAAAAATCAGGTATTGAAAAGTGCTTTAAGTTGTGGAAATTATGTATTTGCAAGAATAGACATGGTTGGAAACTTCCGGATGAGGTTGCAAAGGAACATTTAGATGAGTGTTTGTTAATATCCAAAGCAATGTTGAACTTTGAAGAAATTCCAAGTATTTTTGTTGAAAAATATCCAGAAGAATACTTAAAAATGGCACAAGAAGCTGTAGGGGAAGATAATGAAAAATTTAAATATGTAGATGAAAGACTAATAGAAAAATATCCTGAAGAATATCTAAAGATGGCACAAAGTGCTGTTAAATATGAAAGTTATAATTTACAATATATAGATGAAAGGATAATAGACAAGTACAAAGAAGAGTATCTAAAGATGGCGCAAGAGGTAGTAAAAGAAGGTGACAACAATTTAGAATATGTAGATGGAAGAATAATAGAAAAATATCCGGAAGAATACCTAAAGATGGCACAAAGTGCTGTTAAAT
>HF991916.1 GCA_000433135.1 Clostridium sp. CAG:921 | reverse complement strand
TCCGTTTGCCTTTCGCAATTCTGCCATAGGTGATACACCATTGAATGTGATATACTCCACCCACTCACTCATCTCGCGTACCGTTCCACTGCCCAGATTGCCATTCACATATGTCTTACATCCCAACTGACGACAAAGTTCAAAAAATTCGTGCGTACCAAAGCTGTTATCCTCTACAACACCACCCCAGTGCGTATTGATTATCTTTTTTCTGCTCTCTTTTGGTCCGATTCCATCCATCCAGTGGTATTCATCCGCAAAGCATCCTCCCGGCCAACGAAGTACCGGTATTTTCATCTCCTTCAATGCTTCCACCACGTCTGTACGCATTCCATTTACATTTGGGATATCAGAATCCTCTCCTACATAAAGTCCTTCGTAGATACATCTCCCCAGATGTTCCGAAAAATGTCCATAAATTTCAGGCGAAATCACGCTCTTTTTGTTCTCATTATTAATAATTAATTTTGACATACTCTCTTCTCTCCTTTAACCCTTTACTGCGCCTGCTGTCATACCGTCGATAATATACTTCTGAAAAATTAGAAATAATACAAAAATTGGCAAAATACCAAACATGGAACCTGCGATCAGCACATCATAATTGTTCCCATATGGGGTAAGAAGTGTGTTCAATCCAATCGGAAGCGTAAATTTTTCTGCACCCTTTAATACGAGAAGCGGCCATAAAATAGCGTTCCACGTTCCCATTGCGCAGAGAATACCCATGGAGGCAAATGCCGGCTTTGTCAGAGGAAGTATAATTTTAGCAGCAATCCCATACTCCGTTGCTCCGTCAATTCTCGCCGCATCTAAAAGTTCCTTTGGCAGTCCGGACAAATATTGCCGGAAAAAGAAGATTGTCGATGCAGAACAGAGTCCCGGAACAATAACGCCTGCATAACTGTCAATCAGACCAATTGCAATTACCTCTTTATAAAGTGGAAGCATCAGAATTTCAAATGGTACCATCATGGTAGCAATGACCAGAAAGAACAGAAAATTTCTCAGTTTATACTGGTACATGGAAAGTCCATATGCTACAAAATAACAGATAAATAAAGTAAGTATAACGGATAATATTGTGATAACAAGCGAATTCTTATACCACATAAAATATTTCTGGCTATCCGCATTTCCTGAAAACAGATACTTATAGTTATCCAGATTCATCGTTGAAAAATCAAGATCGATTGACAAGCCTCGCCGGATCAGCTCTTTTCCCGGTCTAAGCGATGCCAGAAATCCTGCAAAAACAGGAAAAATTATAATTGCACACAACAGAACGAAGAATCCTGTTCCTAAGACTGTACCAATCTTATGTTTCGGTGTGTCGTTG
>HF991915.1:5853-12091 GCA_000433135.1 Clostridium sp. CAG:921 | reverse complement strand
TAGATGGCTGCGTAATGTATGTTACTTTAGAACCTTGTGCAATGTGTGCTGGAGCAATAAACCAATCAAGAATTTCAAAAATATTTTTTGGAGCTAGAGATCATAAAAACGGTTGTATTGGTTCTGTTTGTAATATTTTAGATGAAAATTTAACAGTAAAAGTTAAATATGAGTATTTAGAAGAGACTCAGTGTTCTAGTATATTGAGTGATTTTTTTAGAATGTTAAGAAAAAATAAGAAAAACAAGGACCTTAAAACTTGAGGTATTATAACTATAGAAATATTTATTAAAGATGAAAAATCATCGTAATCTAAAGTGAAATAGATTTCGATGATTTTTCTAATTGTCTAACTTAGTTAGAACTACTTTTTTCAACTTCTTTGCAAAACTTAACGATTGCATCACGTTGATCTAAAGATAAATCTTTTAAAAAGTTAGCAAGATCAGAATTATTAGATTTTTCTACGCCAAAAAATTCATCTATTTCCATTTTAAATATAGAACACAATTTAAAAACTAAATTTATAGAGCAAGTATATTTTTCATTTTCAATTCTTGAAATATGTTCTACTGATACTTCAAGCATTTCTGCTAATTTTTGTTGAGTTAGATTATTATTTTCTCTTATTTTAATAACTGAGTTTGAAATAGCTTTTCTGATATCATTTTCATCTTTAAAGTACGCTAAATAATTCATACAATCTCCCTTCTTTAATATTAGTTATTATGTGTAAAATAACATAAATATATGATACATTATTTGTTAAATATTTAACATGATTTATTATGCTTTAAAAAATAAACATAAGGACTTTATAATTATAATTAAATTTAATTATATACTATTAAATTAAATTCATTTGATAAATAAATAAATTTCCATATGCTAATATTAAAGTATTGACTTGTTTACATAAAATATTGACGTGGACATATATTTTTGTTATAATATAAATGTGCTAATTTTTAAATTCTAAATTTAATAAGAAGAAGGAGAAAAGTATGAACAATACATTACCTATGTACAATAAACTTAATGAGGTTTTAGACGCTGTTAAGGAAAATAGTGTAGTAATAGTAAGGGCTGAAACTGGTTCTGGTAAATCTACACAAATACCGCAGGCACTATATTATGCTGGGTACGAAGTAATTGTTACTCAGCCAAGACGTGTAGCTGCAATGACGGTTGCAAGCAGAGTCGCAGTGGAAATGGGAGTAAGACTTGGCGATTTAGTTGGGTATCGTACTGGTTTTGAACGGGAAGATAGTAAGAAAACCAAAATACTATTTTGTACTGATGGCTTGGAACTTGCAAGAGAACTTGCAAGTAATGAAACTGAAAAAAAGAGAGTTATCTGTATAGATGAAATTCATGAATGGAATATGAATATGGAAGCTCTTGTAGCATGGTGCAAGTATGCAATTAGCACTGGCAGTAATATAAAGCTAGTTATAATGAGTGCTACAATTGACACAACAAACTTACAAAGATATTTCTTTGATTGCCCTGTTATAGATGTTCCAGGAACATTGTATCCAGTCACAATGAATGAAATATCAAAAAGTGAGCTAGAAAACAAGCTTAAAGAAGTTGTTAAGTTTGGAAAAAATATTTTAGTATTTTTGCCTGGAAAGTCTGAAATAGTCAGTTTTATAGAAGAGTTTTCTGAGCTAAATGCAAACCTAATTCCGTTTTATGGAGAATTATCTTTGGAGGAACAAGAAAAGGCTTTCGATCATTACCCAGTATCAAAGATAATTGTAGCAACAAATATTGCACAAACATCAATTACAATACCAGATGTTGATGTTGTGTTTGATTTTGGTCTTGAAAAAAGGATTGAAATATTTAACGGAATACAGGGACTATATTTGCATAACATAAGTCAGGCAGATTGCTTGCAAAGAAAAGGACGAGCTGGAAGAGTAAAGTCTGGTGAGTACTATTTAGTTTCTGACGTTGAATTTGATAAAAGGGAGAAATTTTCGACTCCTGAAATCCAACGGCTCAGAATAGAAAGCATAGTACTAAAATTTTTGTCCTGTGGTTTGGACATAGAAGATGTTGAGCTTTTTCATTCTGTTGAATTAGAAAAGATTGAAAAGGCAAAGGCAACACTTAAATCCATTGGCGCTATAAATTCTGGAAAGATTACCGAGATTGGAATGAGAATTTCTAAAATGCCACTTGAGGTTGAACTTTCGAGAATTCTTATAGAAGCTGAAAAACGAGGTTGCTTAAAAGATGCTATTTTAGTAGCTTCAATTCTTCAGGTTGGATTCTTATTTAAACATGAAGTAAAAATACCAAGATTGGAGAGTGGGTCTGATATTGTTAATTATGTTAAAATATTTAATCAACTTGAAAATGAGTATTTTATTTCTAGAGATTATAGTTCTGAGATGTTCAAGCAAGTAAACTTAAAAAACTATAAAAGGATTTTAGAAATAAGGAGAAAGATTTGTGAGTACTATGAAAGAGAAAATGTAAGAGTTATAAATACTTCAAAGGATAAAAATGATCTTATTATATCTTTTGCAACTGGTTATAGAAAGAATATCTATCATTACGAAGGAAGGTATATGAATATTACTGAAGATAGACATAATACACTTCCAAGGTGGATGGTAGATAAGAAATCTTGTGCAGGAGGTTCTTCTCTTGTAATTGGTATTCCAAAAAATATTGTTGGAAAATTTGGCGAAATAAGCTTACTGACATGGTGCACAGATATAGATGATATGGATTTACTAGAAAAATTTAGCTTTATAAGAAATATAGTTATTTGTAATTATAGAGCTTACGAAGATTTTATAGTAGAGTTTACATATGATGATGGCAGTAAGTGTGTAGTAGACACATTACCAGCAAGAAAGTATATCAGTAGATATTTTGAAAAATATCTAGCATATTGCTCATATAATAAGATACAAATTTTTGGATATGATGCAATTAATTCAATGCTTGAAAGTGAATCTTTTGCATCGTTAGAAGCTGCTGAGAGGAGCTATAAGGGAAGATTTTCTTGCTTGAAATCTTTGTACGACATTGAGTTGACCTTAGAGTTAAAAAAAGCAAATTAACTGATATCTTTTAGTAAAAAAGAGGTTTCACAAGTTTTAATGAAACCTCTTTTTTGGCGCGATTTATAGGCGATTCTCGAAAGTCCTGGAAAATGCAAATTCAAAGTAACTATTACTTATTTAATTATTTTGATGATGTTTTAAATGATATTGGAGATATATTAAGCTTAGATTTTTCTAAGAAATATATGCGATTACAAGATATAAAAAATTTAGAAAATGTAAAAAAATGATTATTTTCACAACAACTTTCGGAAACAATTCACGCACCCAAACTAGTTGATATAACTAGGTTACAGGTGCGTATTTCTATTTTTTAATGTCAAACTCAGTTTTTTTTCAGTATTTTGAGGCTATTTTTACCTTTTTACGAGATTTTCACAAAAGAAGTAAAAAATAAGCTAATGTAAATTGACTTTTTAAAATGATATGATATTCAATTTTGGATTACTCTAAACTCGCTTATTGCAATGCTTTTCACGAGTTTAGAGTAAATCCACCTTTGTTGTCCTTTTGTTGGAAGTATAACAACCACTAGGCATAAATTTATAGGTAGTAATAACTACTAACTACGTTAAGTATATCATATTTTTCTATATTTTTATTACAAAATCGTAAAATTTTGATTAAATTCATTACAATTTTTTTATTTTTAGTCAAATTTTACTATTTGTATGTTAAAATATATATGAAAGGTAGTGGTTTTATGAATATAGATAATGAAAACATAACGATGAATAAATATGAATATGAAGGCATTAAACAATATGTAGATTTATTAAATGAGGATTTTGCTATTAAAATTTATGATGGTGGAACAAGTACGAGGTTAAATATAGATACTGAAATTTCAATTTATTCTTATGATAAATATAATATTAAAATAGATGGTAAAGATTATCATATCAAAAGCATAACTTTATTTAATAAAATTAAGAAATTAGTAAATGATAATTTTGAGACTTTGATTTTATTTTCTAAAATAGAAACAAAAGAATTTATTTCTAAAGATATACTTATAGGATGCAGTCGAAATATTACCATAAAATATGGGCAATTACTTATAAATATAAATGGTGCTATAAACGGAAATATAGGAAATTTTTGTAAAGAATTTATTGATGAAATAAAAAAATTAATAATCAACGAAGGTGAAAAAACTCAGGAAGATTATATGATGAAACTTTTTGAAAAAAATGAAACACAAACACCTACACCACTTGATGAAGAATTTGATAAATATTGTAAGTTATATGAAGAAAGATTTGGAAAAAGAGCATATATTCTTGAACCAAGTAGTACAAAAGAATTTGCTATTGAATGTATTAAAAAATGTTTAACTGAAAATAAAGATATATTAGATGATTTATACTATCCTAATTTTAAAAAAGATATGGAAAATGGTGTTTTATACTCAGAAACAATAAAAGATTTAAACACGGATAAATTTGATACAAAATTAGAAGATGAAAACTTAAAGACAATTATAGATGAAGTAATTACCACTAATCAAGAAATGATTGGTAATGATATTCAATATTGTAATACAATAGTATATGATATTGTGAAAAAAATCATTGATTTGCCAAATGAAACAACTATTACAATATCAGATTTAATAAATTATAATCCAAATGAAAATTTTATCGAACCTATAACTCAAGGAAAAATTAGAAGATTAGTAAAAGAAATTTGTAAAAACTTAAATATTAGATTAGAGGATAATAGAGACAAATTTGGTGGACTTGCTTATTACAACGAATTTAAAAAAATTAATAATGATAAATTCTTTTGAAAAGAGAGAAAAATTGAAATTGCAAAAACTCAATGTGAACTTTGTAAACATAATAACAATGATTATCCCAATGTATGCTCTCAATATCCTAATGTGAAACCTGATGAAGTAATAAACAATAGTATAAAGTGTCCTAGGTTTGATAAGAAAAATAAGATTGACTTGTAGGGAGTGTTTAAATGACAAGAGAACAATATAAACAAAGTGTTAAAGATATAATGATAAATAAAAGCCCTTATGGGGTATATAATCAACAAAACTTTAAAACTTATGGTGGTTATGATGAAATGACACCAATTAATTCTGATATTATAAACAATATGCCTAATGCTTAAATAGTATTAAGTGAGTCAGTTTATGAAATGTTGTTAGCAGTTCAGGATGTTACGCTTTCAACAAATCAAGAATTTCATTTCTTCTTGCATGGTAAAAAAATTGGAAATAATCAGATAGAATTTAATGAATTTATGTCTGCAAGTAATAATAGACAAAATGCATTAGCAAGTTTTAATCAAAGTATGATAAATGATTTGCAAAATACATCATCTTTTATGCAAATGAATGAAGATAACCAAGTAATTAAAAATAGACAATTAGAACGTATAAGTTGTCTAGTTACTAGTACAGGAGATATTAATTTTGTATTTTATGATAATGCAAATCAAAATTTTTACAGATTTACTAATGTTATTGTTAAAGGGAAAGATAATGTTTGCAAACCTGTTAATTGTTATGGATTAAAACAAATAGAATAATTAAAGAATAATGCTATTAGAAGATAAGAAAGGAAAAAGATTTATTATGGAAAAATTAAAAAGAGAAAATTTAATTAAAATAAATGATAAACACGTTGAAATAAAAAAAGAAAACATTTCAACAGAAGAATACATCAATTATTTTAATATTATAGAAAACGAAATAAATAATCATTTATTTGAATTTGATGATAGATTTACAACCTATGGAAGAAGAGATTTCCTGCAACGAGAATTTAATAATTTTTTGAACAATAACAATTATATAAATGCGATGATAAATTTACAAGAATATATGTGTTGTTATACTTCATTCTTAACACCTGCAGATATTCCACAAGAAGAAACACGTAAATTCCATGATGTATTAAAAGATAATGATGATTATTTAAAAGATGGAATTATTTGTCTACAAGAAAAAAATATAATAATTGATATGATAAATGAATTTAGAAAATCGATTTAGATATATAACTTATTAAAGTGAAAACTCAAAAGAAATTTCATAACTAATGAATTTTCACTGTAGAAGGACTTAAAAAGGGTGTTTCCATTTTTCACACCGTTATTGGCTTTACAAAATAGCGTAGTGTGTTACTAAA
>HF991915.1:0-5844 GCA_000433135.1 Clostridium sp. CAG:921 | reverse complement strand
GTAGTGTGTTACTAAAATGAAATTTTAGTTTTATTAGACGAGCTGTGGCTCGTTTTTTTAATATCAAAATCTTTATCATTATATTCATAATTTTTGTATATAAATAATTATTTATCTCTTTTTCTTTTGATGTGTTATCTGCTATGTAGGGTATTTTGTTTGTTCTTTTGCCATTTACAAAATAGCCTTTATAAAGTTCATTTGATAATATCTTTTGTATTGTAGTGTCATACCAATTTGTTTTACCTAATACCTTTGATTTTTCTTTGAATTTAAGTATAAATTTTTAAATATGTTATATGTGCTTTTAATTATAGAAGTGCCTCTCTTTCCACTTAAAAGGCGATACTGCTTGCTTTTATTAGTTCTATACTATATACATTTATTATTGATTTGTCAAGGGTTTAGTGGACTTGTATATATTCTTCAAAGTCTTTAAACTTAATTTTTTATTTATAACCATTTATAAAAATTTCATTACAATCATCAAATACTAAATAATCAATACCTTTAATTTTAACTATATGTGGTTTTACCATAGCAATATTTGTATTTTTAACACTTTTGAGATTTCCATTTATAATAGTGTATTTTGCATTAGCAAACCTACAAACCGTTTCTACCTTTCTTTTTAATTCTTTGCTTATTTTAAGTTCTTTAGTTTCTATTGTCATAACTCAATCACTTTCATTTCTTAAATAACAAAAAAACTAACTATTTCTAGTTAGCATTTATTACTTAAACTCGAAAAGTTCGAGTTTCCTATCAATCTGGTGCAACTGACAGGACTTGAACCTGCAACCTTTTGGTTCGTAGCCAAATGCTCTATCCAGTTGAGCTACAGTTGCAATTACTCTTACGAGTAATATTATACAACAATTTTTACTAAAAATCAATATTCATTTTTATTTTTCATATGCCATATTCCACTATGTATCATAAAATTGCAATTTAATACGTTCCCATCTGAAATTCAGGATTATATGCAAATGATTGACGTGATATTGTAACAAATTTTATAGAAAAAATATCACAATAAAGCAAATTATTATCTTGAACAGATCTAAGAACTATATAGCTTGCTCCAACTTCTAATAAAATTCCAGTTCTATCTTCTAAAAAAGATGTACCAATTAAAAATTCCACTTTAACTAACCTTCCAATATGCTTTCTTAAAAAAGCGGGTGTATATATAGAATTCTTTAAACTTTCTGGAACATTTAAGTTATCGCTATTTTTATCATAAGTTGCATTTTGCATTATATCACTATTCATATACTAACTCCCTTCAATATTTACTAAGTATCATTATATTTTGATGTTGGCGAAAAAAAGCAATGATTATTTATTTTCGTCATTAAGTATCCAGTACCATTATATGGAAATTTAGCCGGACATGATTTTTTAAATGGATTCATAAACCACAAACAATCACTAACTTCATTTAATTTATTACCACTAAGTGCCCAGTCTGCTATATCATAATGTTCTTGCGTAGGATTCATATTATAAATATTTTGTGTATTATAACTACTTCCAATAGTTTCCATAGAACAGGTAAATTGCCCTTTTTGCATAATTATATTTCTAATATTTCCTCCTTCTGACACTCTAAAATATTCACCAGTTTCAATTGTTGCTCTATTCATTATAACTGTAGCAACTGCTTTCATTCCGTTTTCACCTTCACCACCAGCTTCACACATAATAATTCTTGCAAGTAATTCTCTATTTGAATATGCCATTGCTTTCACCTCAATACTAAATTATATTTTTTAGACTAAATTTTGTTACAAATTTACAATTTTTATGTATCTAATATATTGAAAAAACTATTTTTTTTGATATAATATATATGTGTATATGTCCTTGTAGCTCACCAGGATAGAGCGAGAGTTTCCTAAACTCTAGGTAGTAGGTTCGAGTCCTATCAAGGGCACCACGGTCTAATTATTCTAACTTAATAGAATAATCTGGCATAAATATCATTCAGAAATGGGTGATATATTTTTTATATCATTTTAAAGTGGATGATTTTTTGTCTTTAATGAAAATACAAGAAAATATATAAAAAATACCAACTTGATGTAAAATATAGATAAATATTTTGTCGAGGTGGTATTTTTTTGAATGAAATCGAAAAGAAAGAGGAAAAAGTAAAATAAATATATTAAATTAAGTTATAAATATAATAAAGCAATATTTTTTAGAATTGATGTTAGAATTTAGTAAATTAGCATATAAAATTGATCAGTCATATGTAGTATATAATTCAAAAAATAAAATTAAAGAATAATTTATAGTAATATTAAAGTTTACTCTTCTTTACAGTTAAAGTTATTATATATCTTGTATTTTATGTAAAGCTATGATATAACTCATAATAGTTGGTTATTGTACAACCTAGTATAAAATATACGGGGGTGCAATTCCTCCGTAAGAGTTCAGGAGGAAAAAGTATGGCAAAAATTGTACGTTATAATGGTGAGAATAGGAGTTATTATAGTTGCTCTTCGCCAGATAAATTAATTATTGGAGCAACTTATGAAGTTACTAAGAGTATTGTAAAAAACTCTCAGACTGATTATGTACTTAAAGGAATTGACGATGAATTTAACTCAGTTTGGTTTGATGAAGTGCTATTTGAAAAGAAAGCATATATTGCAGTTTCAAATGAAATTCCAATAGTAGGAAGTAGATACATTTGTCAAAAAATTAACTATGCTGGTGAAAATGTTAAACTTACAAAAATACGTACAAGTATTATTAAGTCTGTTACTTGTATAGGAAATAATATCTATAACGTTAAAACTGCAAATACTTCTTATATTGTAAGTGTAAGTAAAAAGTAAAAGAAAAAAATATTAAATTAAAAAATGCAAAGGGAATATATATTAGTTATATACCTTTTGCATTTTTTTTTGTAGATGGATATAAGTTTGATTTATCAAGGAAGTTGTATAATAATTGAACTTTAGAAATGGTATTGACAATTATTATATTTTATAAATTCTTATAATTTTACATATTTTATTAAAAAACATGTAAAATGTAATTAGTTGTTGTTAAACAATTTTAAATAAAGATGACTAAATACGCAAAAAATTGTTGTTACTATTTGGATCATGACTAGTTAAAAATACAAAATTAATATTTATTTATCTATTGATATACATAATAAATTTAAATTTTGTATTTTTTTTATTTATAAAAATTATTTTAAAACGATTTGTAATTTTACTTTGGTCTACTTTATATAATTTCAAAACTCTACTTAGTCTAAATAGTAACTTGCTATATTTTAAAGTAATAAAAAAGTAATAAAAAAGTAATGAAAAAGTAATAAAACTTAAAAGCTTTGCTATTGTGCGTATAAATGTAGCTAGAAGCATAAGTAAATAGTTGAAAATAAAATTTAATAATGGTAATATAAAAGTACGAATTAACTAGAAAAATAAGGTAGAACGTGAAATATTATATAACAAAAAATATAGTTAAATTATAAATGCTTATTGTTAGTGTATACATATAAAAATAAATAATAAGGTAGTAAGCTGTTGGTGTTAGAATAGATATATGGACAAGACTAATGAGGAGGATAAGATATGGGTGAAGATGAAAAGATTAGAAAAATTCAAGAAGAAATTAAAGGATATAAAGAGAAATTATATCAAGATAAAAACTTTGTAGCTGAATTAGAGGAAAATTTAACGGAAGATACTTGGAATTATATAAATAAATTTAATCGCTATATTATAGAAAATAAAGGAGGTTATATTAATTATGAGGATGATGAGTATAATGACGAGGAATATTATAATAATTATGTTGATATAGAAGCATTAAAACTTAAATTTTTACCATCAAAGGAGTGGATAGAAAAAAATCTTAAAAGTTATTATTCATATTGTGTTAAAATTATTGGTGATTTTGGTGCCGATGTCGATGAAATTGATACTAAAGCAATTGAAAAAGCTGGTATTGAAAAGTGCTTTAAGTTGTGGAAATTATGTATTTGCAAGAACAAACATGGTTGGAAAATTTCAGACGAGGTTGCAAAAGAACATTTAGATGAGTGTTTGTTAATATCCAAAGCAATGTTGAAATTTGAAGAAATTCCAAGTATTATTGCTGAAAAATATCCAGAAGAATACCTAAAAATGGTACAAAAAAATGTAAAAAAATATAGTGGAAAATTACAATACGTAGATGAAATAATAATAGAAAAATATCCAGAAAAATATCTAAAGATGGCACAAGACACTGTAAAAAAAGGTGCCTATAATTTACAATATGTAGATGGAAGGATAATAGACAAGTACTCAGAGGAATACCTAAAAATGGCACAAGGTGCTGTAGAAAAAAAAGCAAGTAATTTACAATATGTAGATGAAAGAATAATAGACAAGTACCCAGAAGAATATCTAAAAATGGCACAAATTGCTGTAGAAGAAAATGCAAATAATTTGCAATATGTAGGTGAAAGAATAATAGAAAAATATCCAGAAGAATACCTAAGAATGGCACAAATTGATATAGAAGAAAATGCAAGTGATTTTCGATATGTAGATGAAAGAATAATAAAAAAATGTCCAGAAGAATACCTAAAAATGGTCCAAAAGTGTCTTAAAACTAATGTTAACGTATATAAGTATATAGACCAGGATGTTAGAGATAGTGAAGAAATTAAAAATATGATGTTTGAAAATGCTAAAGCCATAGAAAGGATAAAAGAAAAAGCAAAATTTAAAGTGAATGATAAAATCCAAATGGATATATTCTATCACCAAATGATAAAGTCAATAGGACTAGAGGAAACTGAAAAACTAGTTGAAATACCAAACTTAAGTAAAGAAGAAGTAGAAAAGTATGGGCTTGAGTACGATGAGAGATTAAATGAACTGTTTGATAGAAAATACAAATTAAAGGGAGAAACAGGAGCAGTAATAGAGCTATTTAAAGCAGTAGATTTAAGGGAATATCAAGAAAAAGGAAAAAATATACAGTTTGAAGTATATAAAAATATAAATAAGATACTAGAGGAAAGTGATTTAAAAAATCTAAAAATGTCTGATGTTATGAAAATTTCATTAGAAAAAAGTGGAATAAAAAATGCAGATGAAGTAGTTTTGAAAATGGTAGGAAAACTAAATACAATAGTAGGAAATTTATCGGAAGAAAAATTAGATAAGACAAGAAATGAATTAGTAGCATTATTAAATGATGGATTAACTTCTCAGCAAGAGCCAGTAAGAAGAATAATAGAGACAAAAATTTATCAGAAGAAAAATTAGATAAGACAAGAAATGAACTAGTAGCATTATTAAATGATAGATTAGTATCTCAGCAAGAACCAGTAAGAAGAATAATAGAGACAAAGATAAAAGAGAGTTTAAAAGAAGGAGAAGGAATATATAATAAAGAGGAAATAATAAATAAGATAAAAGAAGAACTAGCAAGAACAAGAGAAAATGGAGGAACGTATTATTCACCTCATATAATTAATCAAGAAGAAAAAATACTTCAAATTACTAAAGATTTTTTAGAGAACAAAAGTGTAGAAGAAACGTTACAGAAAAGTTTAACGCAAACGTTAAAAGAGCAAAAAGAAAAGATTGGAAAAGGATGGATAAGAAAAGTATTAGGGGTACCAGAAGAATTAAGTAAAGAAGAATATGAGAATTTGGAGAAAAAACTAGGAATAAAGTTAGAATCAAGTTATATAGCAACTGTAAAACAAGGAATAGATGAAGGTAAGGCATTTGAACTATTACGAGAAAAGAGTGTACCGGGAGTGATAACATATTTACAAATAGAATCGATGTTTTCTGAAATGAAGGAGCC
>HF991914.1:5657-8187 GCA_000433135.1 Clostridium sp. CAG:921 | reverse complement strand
GTGCAAACGATATATTAAACACACATAAAATAGCTACAAATGTTAGCATAGAAAATAGTACTTTTGTTGAAGTTATTCCAATAAGTTTAACAGCTACTCCACAAATCAGAGCCCCTACTGTTCCACCAACGCCTTCATTGAAACTGTCAACTGCATACTTGACCACATTAGTAAACATATCATAATTACTTGATGAAAAACTATATATCAAAGGAGCAACTAAAAAAACAATCAAAATACCTTTTTTCAGTTCTTTAGATACAACCACCTGTGAATCACTCATAATTGCATATATACCCACTATACACATTGTAAGTGGAATTAAAAAAGCCGCCTTACCAAAAATTCCAAATAACAAGCTCTTTAAAAATATCGAAAAAGCCCCCATACTGTCAAAAGCAAGTAATATAAAAAATACAAAACCTACAACTACTAAAAATCCACCAAGCATATCAGTACTTAAATTCTTTTTACTTTTTCTACTATTTTTAGAATATTTCTTCTTACTAGTTTGTTTTCTTCCCATATATAATCCAACCTCTATTATTAAAAAACTTAATTACTCTTCAATTCCTTTCTATTTTTATGAACCACATCTATAGTTTCTTTTAGTACTTCTTCCACCTTTTCCAATAAAGCGTCAGCGTACTCCCTTGTACCAATACTAATCTCTTTTGCAACTTTATTTGCATTTTCAAGTATTTGTTCTTTTTGCTCTTGTGCTTGCTTAGTTATAACGTGTTCATCAATCATGTTAACAATTTGATTTTGAGTGTCATTTAACCTTTTTTGAGCTTCAGCCTCAGCATCTGCAATTATTCTCTGTCTTTCTTCTTTAACCCATTTTGCTTGCTTTAACTCATCAGGTATCTTTAATCTCATTTCTTCAATAATCTCACGTAATTCTTCAGCATCAACCATAACTTTACTAGAAAATGGTACCTTTGCACCAGATTCTAGTAATTCTTCCAAATTATCTAAAAAAGTATATATCTCCATTTTATTACCTCCATTTATACATTTTTAGTACCACATTACTATAGCTTCTTTCATCAACACAATCCAAATTATCAAAATTCGAAAACGAATTTATATCACTTTTTTGCATTTTTTGTACAAAATTTTTATCAGTCTCATATACAATTATTCCATTATCTTCTAGTATTTTTCCTAAATTTTCATCTATGAATTTTAAAGTATTAAGTCCATATCTTGTATCATAAGGAGGATCAAGAAAAATAACATTAAACTTAATATTTTCAGTTAATATCTTGTTTAAACATTTCATGTAATCCTTCTTTGTTATTTTAACACAGTTTTGAGTGTTAGTCAACAAAGTGTTTGATATTATCGTTGAAATAGCAAGATTTTTGTCATCATTTAGCCATGCAAATTTTGCACCCCTACTTATAGATTCTAGCCCCAAATTTCCTGTTCCCGAAAACAAATCTAAAACATTTGAATCAGGTATATATTCGGAAATTATACTAAAAAGTGCCTCTTTAACCCTGTCAAGTGTTGGCCTTGTTAAATCAGTCTTTGGACTATTAATTTTTTTTGCTTTAAATTTTCCAGCTATTATTCTCATCTAATCGCCTCCCATATACGAATTCTCTACATATCAATAAATGAATAACTAGCGTTATAATAATTTAAAATTCTTTCAATATTTTCAGGTAAAAAACACACTGACTTAGTATTTATATTTGGGTGAAAACAAACTTTATTTTTCTTTAGTAACTCCTTATCTATTAAAAAATTTACATCAGTTGATGGATTACAAATAATATTTAAAATAGATACACTACCAGATCTAACTTTTAATTCTTCATACAACTCTTCTTCGGTACAAAATGTAAGCTTACCAATATGCAATTGCTCTTGAATCGCTTTTAAATTAGCTTTTTTGGTAATTTCTAGTGAAACTAAATACTTATCATCACTTTTTTTATCCTTTAAAAGTAAATTTTTGCAGCACACACTACCATTAAAATTTACATTTGTGCCATCTGATGCACTAAATAACGCCTTGTGTTCAATTACATCATATTTAATCAATAATTTTTCAAATATTCTATATACTTCTTCTTCCATCACTACTCCACTATATCTAATACATGTCTTCTATCTTTTAAATTTTTAGCATAATCTGAACTAACATTTTCTATTACTATTGCATCTTGAATATATGAAAATGCTTCATCAAACTTTTCCTTATCGTTATATATAACCTTCAAAATTGGTTCACCCTCTCCAACGTTGTCGCCAACTTTCTTTAAAAATTCAAAACCAACAGCATAATCAATATCATCGCCTTTTTTTATCCTGCCTCCTCCAAGGCATACCAAAGCTTCACCAATTTTTTTACTATCAATACTAAGAATACAGCCTGAACTTTGTGCATTTATTTCCTTTAAATACTTTGCTTTATCTTTTAATACTGGCATTGGTAAATTTTTCTCTTTCCAATCCATGTATACTTCCTCAATATCACCAAATTGTGCATTTATCAATCCTATAAATTTATCAT
>HF991914.1:0-5596 GCA_000433135.1 Clostridium sp. CAG:921 | reverse complement strand
CTCTCTTATTTTGCTCTATATCTTTGCCAATCCCAGACATTTGTAGCATATAAGCTGCAATTTCAAATACAACTTCTTTTAAATCTTTATTAGACTCATCCATTAAAGCAGTTTCATCAGACAATAAAAACTCTATAACTTCTTTCATCTCCAGTGCATTTCCAACACATTTTCCAAGAGGTTCTTCCATTGATGTAATTACAGCTTTTGTCTCGACACCAGCAAATTTTCCAATATCGACCATCGTCTTTGCTAGTTTTTTTGCATCATCAAGGTTTTTCATAAATGCTCCACTACCAACGGTAACATCAAGTAAGATTTTCTCAGCTCCAGCAGCAATTTTCTTACTCATTATTGAAGACGCAATTAAATCTATTGATTCGACAGTTGCAGTAGTGTCTCTAAGTGCATAAATCTTTTTATCAGCAACTGCAATATCTTCGCTTTGAGAAATTAAACACACTCCAATTTTTTTTACCTGTTCTATTGCTTCGTCAAGTGGAATATTCACATCATATCCAACTATAGATTCCAGTTTATCGGCTGTCCCTCCCGTAAATCCGAGACCTCTACCAGACATCTTACATACATCAACACCAAGTGCAGCAACAATTGGTAACACTATGAGTGTAACTTTATCCCCCACTCCTCCAGTAGAATGTTTGTCAACTATATACTGTCCTGGTCTTTTTATAGCTGATAAATCAAGCCTTTTAGCAGAATTTGCCATTGCAAAAGTTAGATAAACTAGCTCCTTATTTGTAAGTCCATTTATACATATTGCCATAAGCAAAGCTGAGGCTTGATAATCTGGAATTTTTCCATCGCTATATCCTTTTACAAAAAACTCTATCTCTTCTTTTGATAATTCTTTCATATACCTTTTTTTTTCAATAATATCATACATTCTCATAAACGTTTCCTCCATTATATATTAATATAATACTATAAAACATCACATTTTTCAAGCTGTTTTAGCAATATAGTTAACACTTTATATATTATTTTTAATAAAATATTTTCTTCACTTTTGTGTGATTATTAGAGTAAAAGCAAATGCATTTTACATAAATTTGTTATCATCTAAAATATACTACTTAAGCTAAAAAAGGAACTGTTTTTACACAGCCCCCATTATTAATAATTATAAACTATCAAACAACTCTTCTATATATTTTTTTCTCTTTTTTGTTTCATCATAGTCTACTACAAAATCATTATTTACTTTTATTATAACATCACCAACTTTTACATTTGATGGTAACTCTTCTTTCAAAATATTTATCATGTTACAATCTTCATCTTCACAAATAGCATACTTTCCTTCAAATCTATCAATAATTAATTTCATTTTTTCACCTACTTCATATAACTATAACTACAAGGACTTTTATCAAAAGTTATATTTTTTCCATCGCTAGTTGCTACTATACTTCCAGCCTCATCTGTCCTATAAACCACGACTCCAGCGTCTTTTAATCTATTCATAACACTTTTTTTAGGTAAATTATATTTATTATTTTTTTCAACAGATATTACTGCATACTTTGGTGAAACAGCCTCTAAAAACTCCTTACTAGTTGATGTGTGAGATCCATGATGTCCAACTTTTAGTAAATCACTTTTTAAGTTATACCCAGCAGAAATCATTTCTTTTTCTGATGTAATTTCAGCATCTCCAGTAAACAAAAATGAATTATCTCCAAAAATCATTTTTATTACTATAGAATAGTTATTATAATTATCACCATAATCTTTTGAATTTGGAGCCAATATTGTAAATGACGTATTTCCAAAAGTATAAGTTTCATTTACCTTAGGAATTTTTTTTAGCGTCACATCCTTGCCTTCTTTTCTCATCTTATCTTGACGATTTTTTATTGCAATTAAAAAATTCTCATATGTTTTTGTTGTAGTAGTTTTATTTGGCATTAAAACCTTTTCAACTTCAAAATTGTTTATCACATCATCTAATCCACCTATATGATCCTCATGTGGATGTGTTGCTATTATATACTCAAGTCTATTAACACCTTCACTTTTTAAATAATTAACCACCAAATCACCATCATCATTATTTCCACCATCTATTAACATATAATGACTTCCTTGTTTTATAAAAATACTATCAGCCTGTCCAACGTCAATAAAATGTACAGATAATTTTTGATCTAAATCGGCAAGAGCATTTGTTTCAACATTGTTCGAAGTTTCAACATACCCATTATTTAAATTTGCTGTATTAAATAACTTCCCAAAGTTCCCACCAAAATTTCCTATCTTTAAAATTGAAATTACAATTAACAAAAATACTGTCAGCATCAAACTAACAAATCGTTTCTTAAAATATCTCTTCCTATTTTCCATATCATCCCCTCCAAAGCACAAAACAATTATACCACAATAAAAATTTTACCTCAACCCTCTCACCCGAGTTAGTTTTGTAAAAAAGTATTTTTCTCATTTTATGATTTATTTTAAATGTGAAAATTTTGTGAATTTTTTAATTTGTAAATAAAAAAATACTTTTTTACAAAACTAACTCAAAAATATAGTGGTGATGAAATTTTTCAAAGTTTCATATATATTTTTGCTACAGTTTATAATTTTTTTATCTTTTTTATAACATCCTTCATAACTTTTGAATATAATTTAACGAGGTGATTTTATGTGTGGCTTTTGTGGCTATGTTAATAAAGATGATGAAATTCAAAATGCAACTTTAATTGAAAGTATGAATTTAAAACTAAGAAAAAGAGGTCCAAATGATTATAATACATATATAGATAAAAAAGTGGCCCTTGGACACTGCAGACTGAGTATAATAGATATAAAAAATGGAGCTCAACCTATGATAAAGGATTTCAATAATAATGAATACGTTATAGTATACAATGGTGAACTATATAATACAAAAGAATTAAAAGATCATCTGATTTCAAAAGGATATAAGTTTAAGACTACGTGTGATACTGAGGTAATACTAAACACATATATTGAATACGGAAAAAATTGTGTTGAATATTTCAATGGAATTTTTGCATTTGCAATTTATACTAAAAAAAATTGTAGTCTTTTTCTAGCACGTGATCGACTTGGAATTAAGCCACTTTTTTATTACTATGGAAATAACACATTTATTTTTGCATCTGAAATCAAGGCAATATTAGAGCATCCCGACGTTCCACGTATTTTGGATAAATATGGAGTGATGGAACTAGTTGGACTTGGTCCTGCACACTCTCCAGGTAAAACATATTTTAAAGATATATTCGAATTAAAAGCAGGATTTTATGCTAGTTTTGAAAATTTCAGCTTAAGTATAAATAAATATTGGGATCTAGAAACAAAAGAATGTTTTGATGATGAAAAAAAAGCTATTTCTACTATACATGAACTTGTAACAGATTCAACTAAAAAACAGCTTATATCAGATGTCGGAATATGTACAATGTTATCTGGTGGACTTGATTCTAGTATTCTAACTAAAATAGCTAATAATAATGTGAAAAATTTAACCACTTTTTCAATAAATTATAACAATAATGAAAAAGATTTTAAAGCAAATGATTATCAGATGACCAAAGATAGTGATTTCGTAAAAATAATGTGTAATGCCTTGCAAACAAATCACAAAGAGGTTATTGTAGATAGCACAAGTTTATTTGACTACTTACATTTATCCATGATATCACGTGATATGCCTGGTATGGCAGACATTGACTCTTCAATGTACATCTTTTGCAAAGAAATAGCAAAAGATTTTAAAGTTTGCTTATCTGGTGAATGTTCAGATGAAATTTTTGGTGGTTATCCTTGGTTTTATAAAGAGCACTTAATAAATCATGATGGATTTCCATGGGCTCTTTCTGAAAATTTAAGGAAAAATATTCTAAATTCTGACATAATAGATGATAACGAACTATTAGAATACATTAATGAAGCAAGAAAATCTACATTAAAACATGTTTCTTTTATAGACGGCTCTGATGATTACGAAAAACGTTTTAAAAGTATAAATTATTTAACTGTAAAGTGGTTTATGTCTACACTAGTTGAAAGAACTGACAGAACATCTATGGCCAACTCATTAGAAGTACGTGTTCCATTTGCAGATCATAGAATTTTTGAATATGTATACAACTTACCTGCTAGAATGAAACTTGGAATAAATAATAGTAATAGTCTAGTAGAAAAATATCTCCTTAGAAAAGCATTTGAAGACGAACTTCCAAAAGAAGTAGTATATAGAAAAAAATCACCATTTCCTAAGACTTATGATCCTATATACCTTAGTCTAGTAGAAAAAAGGCTGTTAGATATTCTTAGTAATAAAAAATTAAAGGTACATAAAATTATAAACTCAAAGTTTATGCTTGAGCTAATAAATAGTCATGGTAATTCATTAAAAGAAAATTGGTTTGGTCAATTAATGACGTACCCACAAACACTTGCCTATATTATTCAAATATCCGATTGGTTAGAAGAGTATAAAATTGAAATAGCTATATAAAAATTAAAAAATCATTGAATTTACAGACATATTTCAATGATTTTTTACCTTCTATTTTACTGATTCACTTAAAAAGTTACTCACTTTACTACTAAGTGTTCCATCTACATAAAGCCACTTTGGTATATTACTTTTATTACTAAAACCGTAATAAATATTTCCCTCACTGGATACATACCAATTATTATTTGGTAAATCGGTATTTATTTCAATATTAAGTTTCTGCTTAAATAGTCCTTCATCAATCTTGTAAGCATTTACTATAATCCCATTAATATTTAACTGATATGTAGAGTTTGATGAAATAATTTTGTATGTGTCATTTCCATTATTTCCTGTAAGTAATTCTACTACTGAATAATTTGAAAAAGTTTTTGTTTGTGCATCATTTATATATAGTCTTAAGGACTCTTGATACGCTTCTCTATTTGAAACAAATTTTGAAATATTAGCATTTTCTAATGTATTAGAATCGTTAAAACTCATTATTACAACCGATGATATTATCAAAATTAATACTATTGTTATAACTAAGACTATTAAAGAAACACCTTTTTTTAAATTAATACTTTTTTTCATAATCTCCCCCATTAATCATTCACAACAATAATATCACAAATCAAAAAAATATGCAATATCTATAAATTTAATATTTAATTGGTGTTTAGAGCATCTATTTACAAGAATCTCGATTAAAAAATAATTGTTCAAAACTTAAATATACTATTATTTTTAGCATAATTCTATTTCATTTAGGACATTTTCTAATTTTCTAAAATTATTACTTAAGACATTATCATAAATTAATCATATAAAATGTAAATATGGTTAATTGCAAAAGTAAGTTCTAGTTCGAAATACAAGACTAAATTCTAGTTTTAAACAAAATTTAGAATTTACTTTTAAACTTAACTTAAAATGTAAATATTTCAAAAAACATACTTGACATAAACCAAAAGCAATGTTATACTCAATCCAAACTTATAAAAGTAGTAGTTAACTATACTACTAAAAATCATTTTTAATGGAGGGTAATATTATGCCAGGACTTATGTATCACATTGCTTTTGCAAAACTCGTTTA
>HF991913.1:8964-12459 GCA_000433135.1 Clostridium sp. CAG:921 | reverse complement strand
AAAAATCATTATAACTATGTTTTACAACAGCATCTAATATATAATTTTCTGGATCATTTGTTTGAATAAGTACCCTTCCTTTTAAATTTGACCTTCCTGCCCTTCCAGATACTTGTAATATGTTGGAAAAAGCCTTCTCACCAGATAAGTAATCGTCCATTCCAAGCATACTATCACATCCAAGTATTCCTACTAAAGTTACATTTGAAATATCATGTCCTTTACTTATCATTTGAGTTCCTATTAATATATCAATTTTTTCTTTTTTAAATTTATCAAGAATTTTTTGATGTGAATCTCTTGCAATTGTCGTATCAGCGTCCATTCTAATAACACTAGCCCCTGGAAATAATTCTTTTACTTCTTCTTCAATTTTTTGAGTACCTACACTATTACTAGATATTTTACTACTACCACATTTTGGACAGCAAGTAACATTTTTCATAACACATGAGCAATAATGGCAATGTAATAAATTATTAGTTTTATGATACACAAATGCTACATCACAATTTGGACACTTAAAAATATATGAACAATCATCACATTTTAGATATGATACATATCCTCNNNATTTTAGATATGATACATATCCTCTCCTATTTAAAAATATCATAGTTTGCTGACCACAAGATATGTTTTTAGATATTTCTTCTTTTAATCTTGTAGATATATTATATGTATTTCCAATTAGTCTATCATGTTTCATATTAACTATCTCAATTTCTGGTAATGTAGCATTCCCAGCTCTTTTTTTCATTGTAAATAAATCATATTCACCATTTAATGCCCTATAATAAGTTGATATCTCTGGTGTTGCCGACCCAAGTACCAAAACAGCATCATTTTGCTTACATATATATGCAGCTACTTCTTTTGTAGAATATTTTGGAGTAACACCAGAATAATAACTTGAATCATGTTCTTCATCTATTATAACAAGCCCAAGATTATCTATAGGAGCAAATATAGCAGATCTTGCACCTATTACTATATCCACTTCCCCATTTTTTATTTTTTTATATGCTTCTTTTCTTTTTGCTATAGTCATTTTACTATGCAGTATTGCTATATTTTTGCCAAATCTTGAAACAAATCTAGTAACCGTTTGATAGGTAAGTGATATTTCAGGAACTAGAAGTATTGCCTTTCTTCCCTGAACTAATACTTTTTCAATAAGTTGTAAATATACTTCAGTCTTTCCACTTCCAGTAACACCATGTATTAAACATTTCGAATATTTTTCATCATATATCTTAGTACCTATTTTATTTATTACTTCAATTTGTTCATCAGTTGGTATAGGCTTTGGTTTTAATTCTATATTAATATCTTCTAAAATATCTGGTTTTACTTCTACTTTTTCTAACATAATATAACCATTTTTTTGAACTGTTGATATTACTGCTCTGGATATTCCAAGACCATCTATTATATCATTTATTAATACATAATCATTGTACATAAGAAAACTTAAAAGTTTTATATGTTTAGCACTAGTTATAACCTCATTTTCTATATCTTGGTATATCTCATCAGGAGATTTTACCAATCTAACTAAAGTATTTTGCTTTGATTTTAAACTTTTTGAATCATTTTTTGACTTAGTTCCTGGTGGCAACATCAATTTCAAAGCATCATAAACATTACAAAAATATACATGCGAGATATATTTTGCAAGTTGTAATCTTTTTTCATCTATATATGAAACATCATCAAGTACAGATATAATACTTTTTAATTTGTATTTTCTTCCTTCTACTTCTTCTTTTGTTAGTTCTACTATTTTTACTATTATGCCTTCCTCATCTTTTGTAGATTTTCCAAAACTAACTTCAACACGCATTCCAAGTCTTGCTATATTTTCTAATTCACTTGGAATAATGTAATCATATACCTTATTTAACGTTTTTACAGATGTATTTATTAGTAATTTTGCAATTTTCATTTCTTTACCTCATATATATTATACAAAACATAAGTTTGTTTGTCAACAAAAAAAGATGAAACTAATGATTGCTAGTTCCATCAAATTTATACTTTTTTACATTATTTGTTTATATTATTTTTTATCTTTTTTTCAGTTTTTGATAAACTTTTTTCATCACATTCAAACACATCTTCAAATTGTACACTAAATTTATACTCAAGTATTATTTTTATTATTGCAAGAACTGGTACAGCTATTGCCATTCCAATTACTCCAAATAAAAGCTGAAATACAATCAAGCCACCTATTACTATTACAGGGTGTAAATCAACAGATTTTGCAATAATATTTGGCTGTAATATATTTGAATCTATAATTTGAATCATAAGTGAACACGCAAATGTAATTATTGCAAATACTGGTCCACCTATAGTAAGTGCATAAAGCGCCATTAAAATTTCAGATATTAGTGCACCAATGTATGGTATAAAATTTAGAATCATTATTAAAATTCCAAATACAAGTGCATAGTCAATTCCAAGTATCATACAAGCAATTGTTGTAAGTACACCCACAATAAAACTATCAAGTAATGTTCCTCTAATATATGCCATAACTGTTTGTTCTATTTCAACTAACATTTTAAATTTTTTACTGCCATTTTTACTTTGAGTTATTATTCTTTTTACACCAGATTTAAATCTTCCCATATCTTTTACCATAAAAAATGATACGACAAAAGCAGTAGCTACCGTTACAATACCAGATATAACACTTTGAAGTGTGGATATAGAATAAGATAGTATACTGCTTAAATTATTAACTACCATATCCTTATTAACCACATCTTGTAAATGCTTTATTCCGCTTTCAATCCCAAGTTTATTTGTTGCAAACTCATTTATTTTGTCAACAATACTGTTATATATTGCTGGAAAATCCTTTACCAGTTCTGTTATTTGAGTAACAAACATTGGAACAACAATAAATAATAATAATACAATAACACCAACTATTATTATTAATGATAAAAATGCAGAAACACTTTTATTTAGTCCTATTTTCTTTAAAAGATTTGCAAGCGGAGTTGATATCCAACATATTATAAAGCCAAGATATATTGGTGCTAATGCAAGTAAAGCTTGAAGTAGTTTTTCAAGTATCCCTATACTTTTTAGAAAAAAGCAGATTAAAAATGCAAAAGCACAATACATCATTATATTTAGAAATTTAAAATCTAATGTTTTATCTTCTATTTTCACTTATTCTTTCCTCCTTTACTACTAGTTCCCTTTAATTATTATGTACTAATATTATGCAATATATTATGTATTAATATATAAAAATTTCTAAGTAGCAAAATCACACTTAATCACACTTAGCTATTTGACTTTTCTTCAATTAATTTACCTATTTCATTTGCTAAATTTGTGATAAAATCAAGATTTTCTCCTTCTATCATAACACGTACAACTGGTTCTGTGCCAGATGGTCGTATAAGGATTCTTCCTGAGTCTTTAAGCTCATTTTCAGCTTCTTTAATTTTTTGTACAATTAAATCATTA
>HF991913.1:0-8956 GCA_000433135.1 Clostridium sp. CAG:921 | reverse complement strand
ACAATTAAATCATTATCTTTATACACATTTTTCTTTTCATTTGGTACTTTTGCATTATACAAAACTTGCGGATAAATTGTAACTATGCTTGCAGCCTCACCAAGTAAGATGTGTTTTTCAGATAATATTTTTAGTATCATTAAAGATGTTAAAATTCCATCACCTGTTCTATTATAATCTGAAAATATTACATGTCCTGATTGTTCGCCACCAAGGTTATACCCTTTTTCTAACATTTTTTCAAGTACATACCTATCGCCTACATTCGTTTTTTCCAAATTTATACCATTTTTCATGGCATATTTTCCAAGGCCGATATTGCTCATAACAGTAGCAACTACTGTATTTTTATTTAGTTTTCCTATCTCTTTTAAATAATTTGAGGATATTGCAAGTATAGAATCACCATCTATAGTATTACCATTTTCATCTACTAATAGACACCTATCACCATCACCATCGTATGCAATTCCTAAGCTATAGTTATTTGAAACGACATAATCTTTTAACATTTCAAGGTGAGTAGAACCACATTTATCATTTATATTTATTCCATTTGGTGTATTATTTATAATTTTATGGTTTATACCTAATTTAGTAAAAATTTTATCTGCTACATCATACGTTGCACCATTTGCAGTATCTATTACTACTTTAAAATTAGTATCCAAGTTCTTTACAAATACGTCTCCAAATATACCAGTTATAAAAGATATATAATCATCTGCTAAACTTGATGATTCTTTACTAATTCCAATTTTTTCATTTGAAGCAACAAGTGTATTTATCATATCAGAGTCCATAATGTTTTCAATTTCCTCTTCTAACTCATCTGGAATTTTCATTCCCTTATTACTAAAAAATTTAATTCCATTAAATTCAAAAGTATTATGTGAAGCAGATATCACTACACTTGCATCAGCATTTAGTTTTTTAGTAAGATATGCAATAGCAGGTGTTGGAATGACTCCAACAGACAAAACATTTGCTCCATAGCTCAAAAAACCAGCTGTCATTGCACTTTCAATTAAATTTCCAGATATTCTTGTATCTCTACCTATTAAAATTATTGGACTATGATCAGTATGCTTAGATAAAACATAAGCACCCGCTTTAGCTACTTTATATACAAATTCTGGTGATAAATCAGTATTTGCAATTCTTCTTATCCCATCTGTTCCAAAATATCTTCTCATATATATTCCTCCTTAAAAAAATATAAACAAAAAAGCAGCAAAGTAAACATGTACCTTACTGCTAATATATTAATTTTCTAGCCACTTAGAATACTCTTCTAATATTTTACTTACTACTTCTTCTGGTGATAAATTAGTCGTATCTAGTACAAAATCATAATTTGACATATCATCTTTTCTTACGCCATACACGTCAAAGTACCTTTTATTTTCAAGCTCATATCTTAATTTTAAATCTTGCTTTTGCTTTTCTATAGTATCGAACTTTTCTGTACTTTTTCTATCTGGATCATTAAAAGCTCTACTGGCTGCAACATCCAAATTAACTTTAAGGTATAGCTTAAAAGAATCTGGTACAACATACCAGCCAAGTCTTGCATCAATTACAAGATTATCATGTTCTTTAGCATATTTTTCTGCGCTTTTTTCTATTTCTTTATCAATTTCTGGATGATCTTCTACATATACGTTAAATTCTGTGACACTCATATTAGCCTCTTTAGCTAATTTTCTAAAATATTCCCCATTTCTATATATAGTATATCCAAGTTTATCACATAAAATTTTAGACGCTGTTCCTTTGCCACTTGCAAGGTCACCAGCAATAGTTATAATATGCTTTTTTCCCATATCATTACTCCTCAACTATATCTGTTATTTCATCTTTTAATACACTATCTTTTTTTACGACTTCTTTATCTACATATTCTCCGTCTTTTTTTACTAGTACTTCACCATCTGCAATTTCATTAGCAGCCACATCAACAGCATCTCTAATATCGCTACTTCCTTCAACTATTCTTCTATTTTCAATGTACCTTGCTCTTTTAGCAATAGCAAGAGCTGATTCATATCTATTGCCAACTTTTGGCATTATTTCTTTTACATTTGGTTTTGATAACATAAAATTACCCCTTTCATTAACACTAATATTTTAACACATATTCTTTCTTTTTACAATAACACTACATTTAATTTGAAATATTTAAATCTAAAAAATTTATTATTAATTATTAGCTAAAACTAATCCACTTTTCTTTTTTTATACTTTCTACTCTTACCAAATAGCTTATTAAATGGTATCATAAATAATGAACCAACAATTATTGGCAAGTAAAAAGTATACACTCTCCAAAACAAAATTGACATATTTAAAGTTCCATTTTGAAATATTTTATTAAATAAAAGAGCAAATCCACCTTCGGCACCAATACCAGCACCTGGCACAGGAGTAAATGCCATTATCATTAACAAGAAAGCTTGAGCAGGTATTATATTAAATACACTAACTCCACTATTACCAAATGCCCTATAAACTGCATAAGTAATATAATAATAAACTACATATTGTATTAAAGATATAACTGACATCTTTAACACAACTAATTTTTGACTTTTCATCAACTTAAATTTTTCATTAAAGCTATCTATACTCACCTTTAATTCTTCTAATTTTTCATCAACATTTTTAAAAATTTTTAGTTTACCTAAAACAATATACACAGGTTTTAATATCAAAAACGCTAATTTTTTGTTAATTCCTATTAAAAATATAAATAAAATAACTCCAACATTTACAGCAAATCCAACAATTGCAAGTACCAAAAAGTTACTAAGTAAACTCATAAAATAATTACATTCAAATAGTAACACAACTGCTGTAAAAAGAACAAGCATAGTTTGAGATATCACAAATTTCATGGCAAGTATCGACATTACATCACTCATCTTCTTACCTTCTTTTGACATTTCATATGCTTGAATTGGCTGACCACCAGAGGAAAATGGCGTTATATTGTTAAACAGTTGTCCTATCATAGAAATTCTAAATGTATCAAAAAAACTTTGATCGCTAAAAGATTTTTTTAGTGGAATATGTAAACATATAGCTTCACAAATCCAATATATAACAATACATAAAAATCCAACCATAACCCATCTATAATCTGAATTTTTAAGTAAATTTAATATATTGTCTATTCCATCAACCTTTATCATATAAATAATTAAAGCTACAAAAATTATTAGTATAATTGCAACATTTATGTATATCTTTTTACTTTTATTTTTATCTTTTACTACGACTAAACTCTTATTTTCTTCCATATTTTACTCCCATATTTTTAAATGAACAAAGCTATTTGTAACTTTACTATTTAAAAATCACATATACATTATACCATATTTCAGCGTCGTTGTCAATTTATGTAAACTTCAAGTCTGATTACAGATGTTATTTTATAATTTTAGCCATTATTTTTTACTTATATGCTATTTTTAGAATTCACATATAGTAGTAATACCGCATGGCAAAAACATATCACTATTTTTCTTTTTTATTCCAATTTCATCAAAATATATTTTCTTTGCCCCTTTAAATTCATATCTTGCAACATTTTGAATAATCGTACCAGATAATCCACCAGTATATGTGTTAAT
Source organism: Clostridium sp. CAG:921 (assembly GCA_000433135.1). Lineage (GTDB taxonomy): Bacteria > Bacillota > Clostridia > TANB77 > CAG-465 > CAG-465. The sequence continues at coordinate 5,321 of HF991913.1, read as the reverse complement.
CATTACAAAAAGAGGATCATCGCTTAACAACTGATTACATAGAAAAAGAAGTTCAGTTAAATTCTTTTCAATGCTCCATACCTCACCATTTTTTCCTCTTCCATAAGATGGTGGATCCATAATTATTGCATCGTATTTTTTTCCTCGCCTTATTTCTCTTTTTACAAATTTTAATACATCATCTACTATAAACCTAATCTTAGCATCACCTAACCCAGATGAATATACATTTTCTTTTGCCCAAGTTGTCATACCAGCAGATGAGTCAACATGACAAACACTAGCCCCTGCAAAAAGACTTGCTACACTAGCAGCACCAGTATATGCAAATAAATTTAAGACATTTACTTCTTTGCCATCTTTTTTTCTTTTTGAAATCTTATCTATAATATAATCCCAATTTACAGCTTGCTCTGGAAAAAGCCCAGTATGCTTAAATCCCATTGGTTTTATGTTAAATACCAATTCTTTGTATTTTATTTTCCAATCGTTTTTTATTTTTTTTAGTATTTCCCAGTGACCTCCACCGCTACTACTTCTAATATATCTTGCATGAGCATTTTTCCATAATTGCTCATTTTCTTTACTTTTCCATATTATTTGAGGATCAGGTCTTATTAATATGTAATCTCCCCATCTTTCTAACTTTTCGCCATTTGCCATATCAAGTAACTCATAATCTTTAAAATCTTTACTATAACGCATATTTTTATCTCCTATTTCATAAAATTTATTAATATTACAATTAGATCTCTACATCCAACTTTCTACACCACTTCAAAATAATGGTTTGTAACTAGCAATAACTATTTTAATTACGCACCAATCATTTGAAATTTAAAACTTTAATTTTTTTAGTAGAATATATAACACCTTACTTAGTGAAAATTGCTTTAGGTCATATGTGTGAAACACATATTCTAATGCATAATTGCAAGTAGCCCAATATACATACATTGTTTTATTAAATAAAACGTTATCTATATTAATAGTGACTATTTGCATTATTATTGTTAATTATTTAATAGATGTACTTTCATTATAAATATTTCACCAAAGACATTATATAATAATTACTGTTGAAAATCAATATTTTGATAGCATCCAAACATAACAATAAACAAAATTATACTAAAAAATATTCTTTTTGCTATTGCTAAATGTTACAAACAACCAAAGAAATATATTACAAACAAAAATTTACAAAATATTTTTGATATATATAATTCTAATAACAAAAATATCACCCTAGAGAGGGCAAATGAAAGGATTTTAACTATGAAATGTTTTAAAGTTTTACAATTAAAAAAAATATTTAAGCTCTCTATATTTTTCTTAATACTTACTCTACTGCTTGTACTATCAAAGCAAAATTATGAATGTGTGAAATTAAGCGTTAATCTTTTTATAACCTCTATAATGCCATCATTGTTTCCATTTATATTGTTTACAGAGATAATTTTAAAAACAGATATCCTAGATATTGTATCAAGAATTTTTGGAAAAATGTTTTCAAAACTATTCAATGTTTCAAAAAATTCTTCACTAGCCATACTTATAGGGTTTATATGCGGTTTTCCAATGGGGGCAAAAGCTATAAATGAGCTATATAAAAAAGGTAAGATAACCTACAATGATGCAGTAAAACTTTTAAGCTTTGTAAATAATTGTAGTCCTGCATTTATACTTTCCACAATAGGAGTAGGAATATTTTTTAATATAAAAATCGGTGTTATACTTTTGATATCTCACATTTTATCGGCAATAATTATTGGAGTTATACATTCTAAAAAATACCTGCCTAATACTACACCAAATGACATGAATTCATTATATAATATTGATAAGAAAACTGCCAATATTATAACAGTAAATAAAGAACAAACAAACTTGAAAAAAAGTAATAACCAAAAATTTCAAAATAGTTTCTTTAAAATATTAAAAGAAAGCATACTTGGAAGCTTTAAAACTCTTTGTAATATTCTAGGTTTTATAATAATATTTAATCTTGCGTATAATATAATTAGTATATTTCTATTAAATATACATTTAAATAACAAAGTTATTAAGCTACTTTCTCCTATTTTTGAAGTAACTAAAGGAAGTTATGATATACACTCATTAAATCTAGCACTAAATGCCAAAATAATTTTAATATCTATTATGCTTGGATTTAGCGGATTATGTATAAATTTTCAAATTTTTTCATGTTTAACAGACATACCGTATAAATTTAAAACGTTAGTAAAAAATAAAACAATACATGGTATTTTATCAGGAATTACAACATATATATTATTAAAATTAAATTTTATTCAGGAAGCCACTAACACAGTATTTTCAAATAATGATTATACTTTACAAGCTACAAGTACCTACTATATAGAAAATATAAGAAAATCATACCTAGTTTCAACATTTGCTATAATTTGTATGCTAATAATATACTACATATTATATAAATACAAAATACACAATAAATATAAAATATAAATAAATATAAAAAGTAGTTAAAAATATATTTTAACTACTCTACATCAAAGGAGGGGGGAAATCTATATATTAAAATATATAGCTTAATATTATTATTAACATTTTTTTATTATTTATTCATAAATATTATATAAATTAAATGTACTTTTAAGGAGGTGTATCATGGATAAATCACAGCAATTTTTCGATCCATATAATTTTAGCACACCAGGAAATATTCCACATCAAAACCAAATGCCAGATCCTAATATCTCAAATATTGAGCCACCTATGAATCCTGCTATGTATTATGATCAACAGTATATGTATTACAAATATCTTACTCAAATGATTGAATACAAAATTAAATTAAAAGAGCTAGAAAAACTAAATAACGCAAAATAGCAGTTAAGCTGCTATTTTACGTTACTTTTTTTATTCATTTAAAATTTTACTTTATCTTTTACTTGTACTCTATTTGATAATTCAAAGTCTAAATAATGTATTTACGTTATTTTTAGCAAGTGTTCTTTCTGGTTTCTTTGAAAAATAAAGTTCTAACAAAGGATTTAACATTTCTACCTGATATAAACTATTTTCTAGGATTTCAAATTTTTGAAATTTTTCAACAAAAAGAATATTAACCTTTTGATCATGTAATTTCAAAGTACACCAGCCACTAGAACTTAATATCAATTGAAACTTTTCCTTTAATACATCCATTGCTTTCCTATTTACTAAAATAGAAAGCAAATTACACTCTCCTACAAGACCTTTCATGCACTTTGCAGATTCACCTAAAATTATAAAGTCCTTCTTCTCAATTTCAGCTTCTTGTAAAAAATTAATAATTTGTTCTTTTGTCATAATTATCCTCCAAATAAATATAATATATACTATCTTTTATTATATCATATTTGTCAATACAAAAGATTACATAAACCAACCACCATTTGGACTGATAACCTGCCCTGTTATATAACTTGCATCTTCAGATGCAAGAAAAAGTGCAAGTTTAGACACATCTTTTACACTACCTATTTTTTCTAATGGGATTTCATATTTAATATTTTCAATATCACTATCAGTAAGATTTTTTATCATAGATGTATCAATAATACCTGGAGCAATCACATTTACACGAATATTTGACGGACCAAGTTCTTTAGCAAGAGCTTTTGACATTCCTATAATTGCAGCTTTAGACATAGAATAGTTTACTTCACATGAAGCTCCAACAATTCCCCATATAGATGATATATTAATAATAGTTCCACTATGTTTCCTTAACATATAATTATTTAGCGCCGACTGAGTTGTATTAAAAGTACCAACAACATTTATTGAAATCATCTTTTCAATTTCTTCATTTTGTATGTCACAAAATGGTTTATACTCACAAATTCCAGCATTATTTATTAATATATCAAGTGAGTCAAATCTTTTAATGCAAAAATCTATCATATCATCTACATTTTTTCTATTTGAAACATTTGCTTTAAATATATCCACATTGCATCCTTCATTAATTAATAATTCTTTTAGTTTTCTTGCTTCATTTTCAGAACTGTTATAATTTATACAAACGTTATATGATGCCCTAGCAAATTCTTTTGAAATTGCCTCTCCAATTCCCTTAGCACCACCAGTTACAAGTACTGTTTTTCTATTCATTTTATTTACCACCTAATCTAAAAGTGGCACACCTATAATATAAGTGTACCACTAAACACATTATTTTAACAACTTATCTACATCAATTTTTTCACCATTTTTAAATATTGAATCTGGATCTATTTGATTTTCTTGTTCATTATGTACATCGCTCTTAGCCACTTCGTCTTGGCTATTTACTTGCTCATTTAAATTTTTAAAACTTTCATAATTTTTTTGAAGATTCTCTTGGAGTTCCTTTTCTTCATCGTATGTAGCTAACACATCAGTTGCATCCTTACTACGAGGAATAAAATTAGAAGCAATAGATGAAAGTTCACCAATAAAATTATCGTATTTTTTAAATCTTCCAAATAATCCTTTTGATCTATTTACTTGTTGTTTTGCATTTCTTACATTAATTGCAGAAATTAAATATTTATCGATACAATCTATTGACTTAGATAATTTAACAATTCTTTCTTTTTTGTCGTCTGGAAGTGCAATAAATTCTTGTCTTCTTGCTTCATCATCCATTTTAGTATCTCCTTTTGTTTCAGCCTCAATTTTCTTTCTTGCCAAATTAGTAAGTTTAACAATGTCAGTTAAAGAATCACTTTCACTACTTTTAATATTTTCATCTAAAATATGTACGTTATATGAAGACATAGAGCCATACATAGATTCAACAAAATCATTTATTCTGTCTTTACTGTACCTATCCTCTGGTTTTTTTGCTTTCATTATAACTTCAATAGAATCTTTTAATTCTTGTTTTATATCTTTAGATACTTCTTTTCCAAAACTACCTCCATCATTTAAAAGTACAAGATTTTTATAATTAAGGAATTGTTGAGTTGTAAACTTATGAAGTTGCTTTTTAAATCCTATCTTTGACAACTTACCACTATTAAATAATTTTGAAATGTTTCTTGAAATTTTTGATATAAAATCTGTATTTTCAGGAACTGATTTATCTAAATTATCAGTATTCTCTTTTAAATATTTAATTATATCTTCTGTACTTTCTGCAGGTAAAGAATTTCCACCAATTTGCTTTTTCTTTGGCGTAAATGGTACTTCTTCAAAATCTGGATCATTAGCTGTTTTACTTTCTTCTTGCTTTTGCTCAGTCTGTTCTGGCTTTTTACTTTCTTCTTGCTTTTGCTCAGTTTGTTCTGGCTTTTTACTTTCTT
>HF991912.1:2483-5047 GCA_000433135.1 Clostridium sp. CAG:921 | reverse complement strand
ATATTTGAAGTGGATACATTTTTATGTGTCTGCTTTTTTTTATTATTGAATAAGTCTATAATTTTTAATTAATATATTAGATTATATGCTAGTAAAACTATATATAAACTCAAAATATTACACTAAAGTTACAAAAAAATTACAATTATAATAAAGAGGTTAAAATTTCGATAAAAAAGTTGAAAAAAAATTTAGCATAATGTAAAATATATGTGTAATTAATGAGGTAAAAATATGATAAAAAATAGTGAGTTTTTAACAATAATAAAGAAGTATTGTGATTTTTGTTATATTGTGATAGATAATTAAAGCTAGTTGAAAAAAAGTTTGTTTTTTTCGACTGGTTTTTTGTACATTTTTGCATGTTATGATATAGTGTGGAGGAATAGTTATGTTAGGTAATGGTAGTTTAAAAAATAAAATTGATTCATCAAAAGATAATTTAAGTAGAACGGATAAAAAAAGTAGAGTTAAAAATGGTATAAGCTTGGTAGTATTAGTAATAACAATAATTGTGATAATAATAATATCAGCAACAGTAATAATGAGCTTAAATAAAAATGATGGAATATCAAATTCATCAAAAGCAGCATTAAAGACAGATATGCAAGCAATGCTTGATAAGCAATTAGTAACATATCAAGAAGCATTATATAGTGTAGATGGAGATTCTTCAAAGTTAGATAATAGTGTGTTTAGTGATGTAGTACCAGAAAAATATAAAGAAGAATTTGAAGCAACTAAAGGTGGAGTAATATATAAAGGAGAAAATGAGAAAGTAAAAGAAATAGCAAAAGAAGTAGGAATAATAGTAGTAGATAATAAAACAGTGGCAGAGGGAATAGACAACTTAGAAGTAGAAACAACAACAAATAGTATACAGGTAAGTGTAACAGCAAGTAATGAATATGGAAAAGTAGAAAGTTTAAAGTATTATTATAGCAAAGATAATGGAGCAAGTTGGCAAAGTAAGGAGTCAAATAGGCTAGTAGAAACATTAGATAAGTTAAGTCAAAACACAGGATATAAAATAAAAGTAGAAGCCAAAAGTGAAAGTGGAAATACATTAACATCAAAAGAGATGGATGTAAAAACGAAGGCATTAGAAATAGGAAAAATAGAGCTAAGGGAAGAGGATGCAAGTGGAAAAGAGTATGTAAGTGGAAATTGGACAAATAAAGGAATATATATAGGAATAGTAAGTAAAAACACAAAAAGTGAAAGTACAACATATGAAGTAACAGGAGCAAATGAGGTAACAAGTAGAGAAGAAAGTACAGTAATAAATAAAGCAGGAACATCAAAAGTAATAGTAAAAACAACAGATGGTACAAATACAGAAAGCAAAGAGTATGAGGTAAAAATAGATAATGTAGCACCAAATGGAAGCTATAGTAAAGTAGTAGGAACAAACGATATAAAAGTAAGCGTGCAAAATGCAAGTGATGATTTATCAGGAATAGAGGGTTATAGCTATTATATAGATGATATATTAAAAAGCACAAGTACAACAAAGACATATACATACACAGGATTAAATACTGCAGAAAAACATATAATAAAAGTTGTAATAAAAGATAAAGCAGGAAATGAAAAAGAAATAGAAGAACAAGTAGCAGCAGAAGAAGTACCATCAGCAGAAGGAAATGTAGAGTATGTAATAAGTCCAAGTGGAGCAACAACAGGAAATGTAAAGGTAACAATAAAATACAAACAAATAGAAGGAATGACAGGAGAATTTAGTACAGATGGATATACATATACTCAAGTAGGAAGTACATATGAGTACACAACAAATAAGAATATGACAGTGTACGTAAGATACAAAGATAGTAAGGGACAAACAGGTGTAAGAAAAGAGATAGTAATAGATAATATAGTAAAATCAAAACCACTAATAAGCATAGAACCAAATGGAGGAAAATATGTAATACCAGAAGGGAAAAATGTAGCAAAAATAAAAGCAAAAGTAACAATAACAGATAGTGGTGATAGTAAGATAAAACAAGATAGCTTAGAGTATGTATGGACAAAATCTCAAGAAGCACCAGATAGTGGATATAGTAAATTTACAAATATGCAAACAGTAGAAAAAAGTGATGCAAGTGAGGGAACATGGTATTTGTATATAAAAGCGGAAAATGAAGCAGGAAGTAAGACAATAGAAAAGTCAAATGGATATGTGATAGGAAGTGCAAGTGAGGAAGATAATGGGATACAAGTACTTGTATCCCCAAGAGGATATACAAATAAAGATGTAACAGTAACAATAAAATATGGAAGGAGTTTAACAAAAGAACTAAAAGCAGGATATGGAGACAATATACAAGCAGCAATAAAAGATGCAAATGAGACAAAATCAAATGGATTTACAGTAGGAAAAAATGGATATATATATGTAAGTGGAAAAGATGAAGCAGGAAATGAAGTAACAAAAACAGTAAATGTAAATAACATAGATAAAGAAGCACCAAAAATAGAGATAAGTACTAAAACAGCAACAAATGTAAAAAGTATAGATGTAACAATAAAAGTAAGCGATAGTGGAGTATCTGGATTAAGTC
>HF991912.1:0-2455 GCA_000433135.1 Clostridium sp. CAG:921 | reverse complement strand
AACAATGTATATGAATATGCACTAGGAAAAAGTAATAAAGAAGCACCAAATGGAGTATGGAATAAATATACAAGCGGAAGCAGTATAAAAATAGGAGAAGGATTAGACGGAAAATATTACTTATGGGTAAGAGAGGTAGCAGATAGAGCAACAAACGTATCAGAAGATGGAGAAAAAGTAGGAAAAAATAATGTAATAGGAGAATATGAGTTTAAAAATAACGTAGAGGTAAAATTTGATGCAAACGGAGGAGAAACGCCAGATCCAAGTGAAAAATATGTAGCAAATGGAAGCATGTATGGTAAACTTGCTACAACAAAAAGAGAAGGATATACATTTAGTGGGTGGTATACAGAAAAGCAAAATGGAATAAAAATAGAAGAGACAACAATACTAAATAATAAAGGAGATCATACGTTATATGCACATTGGCAAGCAAATAGTTATACAGTAAGCTTTGATAAAAATGGTGGTGAAACACCAAATCCGGTAAGTAAGCAAGTAAGATATGATGATAATTATGGAGAACTTGCTACAACAAAAAGAGAGTATACTATAAATTATGTATATAATGGTGCAACAGGTGGAAATACAAAGCAAAGTGAGCTAGTAAAGTATACATTTAATGGATGGTATAAAGATGAAGAACATACTCAAAAAATAGAAAGTACAACGAAAATGACAACAGCAAGTAATCATACTTTATATGCTGGTTGGAGTGACGGAAGTACGACTCTACCAACACCTATAAAGTCAGGATATAATATAGAAGGATGGTATGAAGATCAAGGACTTACAAAAAGAGTTGGAGGAGCTGGAGAAAAGTATGTACCAACAGCTAATGTAACACTTTATGCAAAATATTACTCATCTGGGTATATAGTAACATTTGATTCAAACGGTGGCGATAAAGTAACACCTGCTACTAAAAATGTAGAGTATAATTTTAAATATGGTGAACTACCAACGCCAGGAAAAAGATTTACAGTATATTTTAATCCAAATTATGCTGGTGAGGCAACTAAACAAGCAATATCAGAATTCACATTTAATGGATGGTATTTAGATAAGAACTTTACAAATAAGATTGATAGTAATTCAACAGTTTCAATAGCAGCTGATCATACTCTTTATGCAAGCTGGCTAGGTGGAGAAATTCGTTTACTTGATATGAAAAGGGACGGATATACTTTAGATGGATGGTATAAAGAGAGGAATTTAGTAACAAGAGTTGGAGCAAAAGATGACCCATATACACCAACTGCTACTACTACCTTATATGCAAAGTGGACGAAAAATAATATAAAGGTAAGCTTTAATCCTACAGGTGGTGATAAAACAAATCCAGAAGAAAAAAATGTAAAGTATCAAGAATCATATGGAGAGCTTCCTACAACAAAAAAAGAGTTTACAGTAACATATGAATATAACGGCGCAACAGGTGGAAATGACAGGAAAAGTGATAAAGTAAGTTATTCTTTTCAAGGATGGTATACAGGACTTGACTATACTCAGATAGTTACTTCAGATACAATAGTAACAAGAGTAATAGATCATACATTATATGCAAAATGGGCAGATAATAAAGTTGCAGGTGGTTTACCATCTCCAACAAAATCTGGAACAAAGTTTTTGGGATGGTATGCTGATAGTGGATTTATAACTAAGGTAGGAGATGCAGGATCAGACTACACACCAACTACTAATATAACATTATATGCAAAATGGGAAACAAATGGGTATACAGTTTCATTTGATTCTAATGGAGGAGAAAAAGCAGAACCTGCAAGTAAAGTAATTAAAGCAGGTGAAAGTTACGGTAAACTTCCTGTTGTCTCAAGAGCATATAGGGTAACATATAATGATAATTATACTAATGGAAAGGTAAAAATAAATACTTTATCGTATACATTTAACGGATGGTATACAGAAAAGCAAAATGGAACAAAAATAGAGCCAACTAGTGTTCTTACAATACTTAAAGATCATACGCTATATGCAAGGTGGACTACAAATTCTATACCACCTGAAGATAGAACAAGAACAGGATATATATTTGGCGGATGGTATAAAGAATCAAGTTGCATTAATCAAGTGCTAAAAGTTGGACAGAGCTATATACCTGCATCAGATATAACATTATATGCAAAGTGGACACCAATTGCGTATGAGATAAAATATAATGGAAATGGTGCAACATCTGGTTCGATGGCAAATAGCACTCATACATATGATGTAGCAAAAGCATTGACAAAGAATGCATATGCTAAAAATCATACTGTAACATTTAATTATAACGGTGCAACAGGTGGAAATACACCTGCTAGTAAAAATATAAATTTTTCATTTAATTCATGGACAACACAGTCAAATGGGACAGGTAATAAATATACTGATGGACAGTCTGTGGTAAATTTATCAAGTACGCAAGGTGCTATAGTAAATTTATATGCAC
>HF991911.1 GCA_000433135.1 Clostridium sp. CAG:921 | reverse complement strand
CTTCATAATCATTATTTTCAACTACATCTTGCTTACTTATATTTTCAGCTTCTTCATCATTTTCTTTAGTTGAAGTAGTTGAATTACCTTGATCACTATTATTATTTGAAGTATTTTCATTAAGTTTACTATTACCTGAGTTAATGTTTCCATTTACTTCATTATTAGAAGTACTTGATGATTTATCAGTATCTGTATTTATATTTTTTTCATTTTCACCTTCAACTTTATCATTTAAATTATTTTGAATATTACTGTTTAAATTTTCATCTATTTTCGAATTTTTTTTCAAATTAACAAGTATAACAATAGTAAAAATAACTGCAATTACAATAATTGTACAAAATATAATAATTCCAATTTTACTTTTATTTTTCATTTATTTTCACCTCATACGTTTTATAAACTCTTTTTATTTTTAACCTACACACTATTTTTATTATTTTTTTATTAAAATAGTCCTACTTATTCTCAGTAGAATTATTTCCAAGAATCTTTACTCCTCCATATGCTTCAACTGTTTTAGTAGCAAGTTCTTTTATTTGAACATAAGCCTCACATCGCAGGATTTGATTTGATTTTCGACATATTTTTTTCTCTTTCTAAAGCTGCATTAAGTGCATCTAAAATTTCTGTTTTTGTGTTTTTTAAAGTTATTTTTTCATTTTCCATAACCATTCATTCCTTTCAGTGCATAAAAAAAACATACACCACATTTATATTTTATCATACTTCTTTCTAATTTACAATAATGAGTATTATATAGAAATATATATATAAGTATAAACACCATCACAGAAATGTCTATATTGTGCTATAATTACATTTATATCGTTAAATTATCTTCATCACTAATTTTTTGTTTTTCTTCTTCATTTTTGCTTTTTTCTACACTTTTAACTTCAATTTCTTCTCTTTTACTAGATTCTAATGCAATTTCTTCATTAGTTCTAACATTTTTTCTTAATTCGTCATTAAGTTTTACTGGTTTTACACCTATTCCTTCTTCTTCCTCTTCTTTAGATATTCTATCGCTAAATGAATACTTTTCTCCATATTTTATTATATCTCTTCCAAACATATCTTTTTCAATGTCAATGTTTTTGTTTGCAAGTATTCCTTTTACATTGTCAAATACAATGCCCAATCTCATTAGCGCTAATTTTTCCTCTTTACTTGTTACTTCTTTTAAATTTGCACACCTATTATACAGTTCTTCAAAATTTATTTCCTTATCAGTCAACCTAAAATTTACTTGCTTCATATCTTTTCTCATAGAGTCTAGAGTTTCTTTATCGCCACTAATTTTTGCTTTAAAAATTTTCTTTAAATCAGGCCAATTTTTAAAGCCTATTTTTTCAGCTATTAAAAGACTCTTTTTCTTAGATGCTGGTAATCCAATCAAGCTACCTAGTGCCCCTCTTGTTTTATCATCTATGCTATCAATCTTTATATATCCAAGTTTTTCAAGAGCACTTAAAGTCTTTACATTTATGCCATGAGTAGCAGTAGAAATCTTTTGATCATATATTTTATTTCCATTTTCATCCATTTC
>HF991910.1 GCA_000433135.1 Clostridium sp. CAG:921 | reverse complement strand
GTCACGCCACAAATATAAGATATTTTATCCATAAGAAACTCCTTTTCACCATTCGTCAATCATGCACGCATGTTGACTCACTTGCGCAATCTGCAACTATTTTACTCCCCATCAGTATAACATAGCCATGCAAAAATCGCACCAGACATTTGCTGTCCGGTGCGATTTTTCTTATATTTCGATCAAATTTATATGCTGTTTCTTTTTTCAAGCGACTTTATACTGTTTCCGTCTTTACTGCACTTGCATCTGTGGATGCAAAATATGTATCCCAGTTCCCAGAGAGATCCTCGTAAAGCTGGCTTACCAGAGTCTCTAAATCAGAAGAGGCTACCGGAAGTCCTAATGATTTTGCTCCCGTGTTCATGGCATCCGNCCCGTGTTCATGGCATCCGCAAGTGTCTGTAAGTTGTCCTCATCCTGTAAATCTTCCAGTGAAAGTCCTAAACTTTCCATCGTTGATAAAATGCTGTCTGCATTTGCACGGAATGTGTCTGAAAGTTTGGAAATCAGTGCCTCGTAGCCGGTGGCGGAAGAATTAGATATTGCAGAACTGTTTTCCACTCCTCTAGCATTGTAGGTGCCGGTCGGAATAGCGATGTCGTTGTCAGAACCTGCATAGGAAGGAATATAGGTATCTTTTTCGTCCTTCTTCTGTTGTTCCTGCACAGCCTGCTCCTGCATTTTCTTTTTCCAGATCTCAAGTGCATCTTCTGATAAACTGTAACTGCTGGTTTCGATTCTCATAAAAAACCCTTTCTGAGGTGGTTCCATCCGATATTGTATGCCATCCTTTGCTTTTCTCCTCAATGCACATATCGGTCATAAATCCTGAAAATAAACGAACTTC
>HF991909.1 GCA_000433135.1 Clostridium sp. CAG:921 | reverse complement strand
GTCGATGGACAGAGTGATTCTGATTGGAATGGAAGATGATGAAAGCATTGTTGACGGGATCATACTACGATATGGCTTGAGAACAAATGAAAGGACTACACCAACCCATGTTATCCATATGTATCATTACAAAAAACGAAGAACAGAATATAAAGAGATGTCTTTCCTGCCTGAGCGATACGGAGCTTGAAATTATTGTCGTTGACACGGGTTCTACTGACCGGACAAAGGAGATCGCCCGTGAATACACGGATTTTGTGTATGATTTTGCATGGAAAGATGACTTTGCAGCGGCAAAAAATTATGTGATTTCAAAGGCATCCAATGAATATGTCATGGTCATCGACAGTGATGAATTTTTAGAGAAAACGGATCTGGTGCAGTTGGAGGAACTGATAGAAGCGCACCCGGATGATGTGGGACGTATTCGCAGGATCAATGTATTTTCCAGAGATGGCGTAGGGCAGGAGAACCGGGAATGGCTGAACCGCATCTTTTCCAAAAAGAAATTTCATTACGAAGGACGGATCCATGAGCAGGTTGCACCATATGAGGGAGATACCTATGATACCTATCAGACACCGGTTACGATCCTGCATACCGGGTATGATCTGCCGATGGAGGAGCGCAGAAAGAAAGCAGAGCGAAATGCTCTGTTATTGCAGAAAGAACTTGAAAATTGGGAAGAAAAATACCCGGGGATAACATACGAAGCGGAAAAATATCAGATCTCATCAAGGCAGGCAGAGCAGATTTCCTATATCCTGTATCAGCTTGGAAAAAGTGCCTATATGGCGCAGGACTATGAAAAAGCATGTGATTATTTTGGGCGGGGACTGTCATTCGACTTAAACCCGAGGCTGGAATATGTGATCGATATGGTGGAGACCTATGGCTATGCCTTGATAAACAGCAATCGTGCAGAGGAGGCACTTTTCTTTGAGGGGATTTACGATGAATTTGGAGACAGTGCGGATTTTCAGTTTCTGATGGGGCTGATCTATATGAATAACGGTCGGTTTGAAGAGGCAGTAGCACAGTTTGAAAAGGCGACAGAGCAGAAGGACTGTAAGATGACAGGCGTAAATTCCTATCTGGCATACTATAATATCGGCGTCATTTATGAATGCCTTGGACAAAAAGATAAGGCACTTGCCTATTATGGCAAATGCCCGGAGTATGAGCCGGCGAAAAAGCGGATGCAGGAGATGAACGCGTCTAATTTATGATAATAGAATGCGCACGAAAAGCGCATCTTCTATTGTTGTTTCAATATTGTATTGCGAGAGTGAAAGTGTTATAATTATCTTCATAAAAAAGAGGTGACATGTGTGATTTTAGTAGATAAAGATATAAAAAAATATGTCGCAAAGGGGCAATTAATAACTGACGGATATGTGGATGGAAACCTCAATGGAATTAGTTATGATCTGACAATGGATGTGACCTGCGATGAGAATGGAGAGGAACATCAGGAGTATGATCTGAGACCTGGGGAGACGGTATTTGTAAAAACTCAGGAGAAGTTAAATATTCCAG
>HF991908.1:3227-4455 GCA_000433135.1 Clostridium sp. CAG:921 | reverse complement strand
TTTTTTATCTCTTGAGTTAGTTTTATAAAAAATACATTTCTTATATTTTTTACACATAATTTATACTCTTTTCGTTATATTTGGTTAGATAGCTTTACTACTATTAATAACATATATTAAAATATACTAGTTACATTATGATAACATTGAATATTTTTTCTAATCTAAATAACAACAAACTATAGTTCAAAATTTAATATAATGTACCTATAGTAAAATAAGTAGCTAAAAAAACAGACGCTATAACTTTTATTATAGCATCTGAAAATCATATTTGATTTTATTTTATTAAAAAAACTAGTCACTTTATAATCATAATATAACCATTTTTATTTAGCTAACCCCCTTTAATTCAAAAACAAATTCAAGTATTCGTCTTTCATTTTTTAATGATAATCTTGATAACTTTAGCATATTTGTTGCAACTTCATACTTTTTAAATCTAAAACATTTACTTATTTTATCTAGAACCATCTCGTCAATTTTCTTTTTGTTTTTGATATAATACTCCTCTTTATCATATTTCCAAGTAACAGCAAGATTTACATCAACATAGATATAGTCAAAAGTATTAACATTTGTATTACCAGGCATACGAAAAAATCTTGGCTGTTCAATCTTAGTTACAAACCGATCCAGTTCTTTCAAAGGCTCTCGCTTGTGAATTTTTGAATTTTTATAATACCCTCTAAAGTCCTCAACAGTATCACCATTTTTAAGTTTACTATATGCAACTGTTCGTAACACTCCATTTGGAAATTCAACAAAAAAAAATGACGAAACTTGTGAGATGTTAAACTGAAGAGAACCATACATATCAACCAACAGATTAACTACATCTGATTTTACTATTTCAGTTTGATCTAAAGTTTCTATAATTTCCTCGTTATTAAAGAACATGTATTTCTTTCCTATTCTTCTTACAACCATATTCTTTAAATCTTTAATTGGATAAGATTTTTGAGCCATTAAATCTTTATAATAAAAAATATATCTTTCAAAATCTTCATAAGTTTCACCTTCTACCAAGCGCAATATAGCTCTAGAAATTACATCTTTTTTTAATGGTATAAATACTGAATTATCATCAACTAAAAAAATATGTGGATATTTATAGCTAAAATTCCTTGAATTTCTATCAAAAAACAAATTAGTAAAATTTTTAGTTCTTGCCTCTTTAGCAGACATCGACGTATAACGACCTGCCTCATCAAAGAAAAAAACTCTT
>HF991908.1:1741-3219 GCA_000433135.1 Clostridium sp. CAG:921 | reverse complement strand
CATCAAAGAAAAAAACTCTTTCATCTAAAAGTAATACTATCTCGTCATTTTCAATCTGTACCATTACATTTCCTCCTAAATTTTTTTAATACAAAACCTCCAAGAATTATCCTTTTCGGTAAAAAATATTATTGCTTGCCATTATATCACAAGTTTTATATTTTTTCAACTTATGTAAAGTAACATAACAATCCATTACTTTAGTATATATTTTTGTATTGTATTATAAAAAAAATTATTTTTTCTAAAGTTTTAATAATTCTATATAAAAAATATCTTTACGCAAATTGTTTAAAAATGTATTACATATAATTATATGTAGCACTATCATAAATGTAATATTTTAATAAAATTTATGTAATAAAAAAATAATAGCCTAGTTTAAAATTTAAACCCAAGCTACTATTTTTACATAACTAAACAACTATAATGACATCTTATCCTTTTTTAGTCTTAAATAATCTCTTCTACTGAATCTAAAAATTTAAAAGTTCTCTTAATATTTCTGTTGTAAGCTACGATAAGTCTATACATTTTTCCTCTGCTAGCATAACTATCCAAACTGGTAACATGACTTCTTTTTTATCGATACTTCATGTTTTTCTTTGCAAGTAATAGAATATATAATATCCACTAGAAAAATAAGCAAAATATAGAGCCTACTTATACATGTAAAGACATGTCATAACTAAATTCTATTTTTGCTTTTTATCAATTACTTTAAATTAATAACTACTAAACTACTTTAACTATCTAAGTTGCCTTACTTATTTTTTAATGAGTTAACTAAATTTTTAAATAACTTTCCTCTTTCTTTGTAATTTTTAAACATATCAAAAGATGCTGAGGCTGGTGACATTACTACAATATCTCCAGATTTTGAAATCTTACTTGCAATTAATACTGCCTCTTCTAAACTATCTACTTCTTCTAATTTTATCTTACTGCTATCATATAATTTAGAATCAAGTACAGCCTTTTTTATCTTGTTTTTTGTAGCACCAAGTAAAATCAATACTTTTGCGCTATTAATTATCTTATCACCTAATGAAGTATAATCCAAATTTTTATCAGATCCTCCTGCTATTAAAATTATCTTCTTATCAAAAGATGTAAGTGCAGCCATTGCTTTACCTGGTGTTGTAGATATCGAATCGTTATAATATTTAACACCAAAGACAGTATCTACATACTCAAGTCTATGTTCTACTCCATTAAAGCTTTTTAAAGTTTTTACTATATCATCTATGCTAATAATGTCTTTTACAGCACATATTGCAGCACATATATTAAGATAATTTTTTTCACCTTTTATTGCTATATCATCTACCGATATAACTTCCTTTTTCATTCCATTTTCCACTTCAAATATTTTTCCATTTTCAAAGTAAGCACCATTTTCTACGCTATTTTTAGATGAAAATAATCTTATCTTACTATTTACATTTTTTTCTTTCATTTTATCAATAAAAGTCTTT
>HF991908.1:0-1726 GCA_000433135.1 Clostridium sp. CAG:921 | reverse complement strand
TTATCAATAAAAGTCTTTGAAATTTCATCATCACGCCAAAAAATTGCAATGTCTTTATCTTTTTGATGCATAAATATATTAGTCTTAGCTTCTATATATTCTTCCATATTTCTATGATAATCCAAGTGATCTTCATAAATATTAGTAACAATTGAAATATTTGGACTATCACTCATTGTCATAAGTTGAAAGCTACTTAATTCTAGTACGATTATATCATCTTTTTTTATTTCATCTAATTTATCAAAAAGTGGCGTACCAATATTTCCCCCCACCCATATTTTACTATTAGAATTTTTTAAAAACTCTGCTATTAAAGTTGTTGTTGTTGTCTTACCTGCACTACCAGTTACACCTATAATCTTACAAGGTGCAAGTTTTACTAAAAGTTCTATTTCTGAAGTTAATATAACGCCATGTTTTACAGCATTTTCAATTTCAGGAATAAAAGGTTTTATACCAGGTGTTCTTAAAATATAATCCACATTTTCTAACTCACTAAATGCTTCTTTTCCAAGCTTATATGAAACATTAACATTTTTCTTTATATCATCATCTAATTTTTCTTTTGCAGCTTCATTTTGATCATGACAAACAATAATTGCCCCCATGCTAAGCAAATATTTAATTGCAGGTATATTACTTCCACCTAAACCTAATACCGCTATTTTTTTGTTTTTTATATTTTTCTTAAAATCACTAAGAGCTACATTTTCCATAACTTATCCTCCTAAAATTATTATATGTAAATAATTATTAATATCTACAAATACCTAAATATAACATTTATTTAGTAATAATATACACCTAACGCATATAAAAATCAATAGAAATAATTATTAGTACTTTATTTTACTACCATTTTTTTATTATTTACCTGCTATTTAATAAAATTATAAAAAGTAAAAAAATTAAACTTATTTTTTAAGTTATATCAATATAGCTATATAATTTTACTACAACAACTAGTATTATAAAAAATACATAAATTTAGTTTAAAAGTATTTCATTTAAAATATTTCGACATACTTTTTACTCTTTATATGTCTAGTTTTGTCGAAAAAATGTCTAACTGTATTTACTTTATTGTATTAAATTACTATTTATTATAGACTATATAAATTATGAAAAGAAAAGATAATTTATATAAAGCTATTTATAATATAGAAAATATCCAAAAATCATATAAAGAAGTATGTCAAGACACAAGAAATCAAAGAAGAGTACTAAATTTAAAAGAATACAAAAATGTATATATATCAAGAATACATCAAATATTAGTAAATAAAAAGTATTTAGTCTGTCCATATAATTATTTTATAATTTATGAACCAAAAAGAAGAGAAATTGTAAGTCAAAATGTATATGATAAAATAATAAACCATCTTGTAGCAAGACATATTTTATACCCTGCTATTGTACCATGCCTTCTAGATTGTAACGTAACAAGTGGAAAAAATATGGGAACATTAAGAGGTATTAATCTTGCTATGAACTTTATTAATAAATGTAATATAAAATATAAAAATTATTATATTTTAAAATGTGATATTTCAAAATTCTTTTCAAACATTGACCATGATATTTTAAAAGAAAAACTAAACAAAAAAATAAAAGATAAAGATGCTCTTAAAATTGTATTTGATATAATTGATAGTAATAACAAAGGTCTTTTTATTGGAACGATGAGTAGTCAAATTTTAGCAATATTTTATTTAAATGACTT
>HF991907.1:3665-10437 GCA_000433135.1 Clostridium sp. CAG:921 | reverse complement strand
CAAAGTTTTGTACAAAAAGAGATAGTGGTAAAATATAAAACCATATCGTTATAAAAGCACCTTAAAATCGATTTTTGCGTGTTATAATTATAAAATCATAGTATGGATTGTAATCTAAAATTATATAATATTTATAAGAAAATTTATTAAATTATAATGTAAAATAATTTTTTCACTTTAAATTTTAAGTTTATTTTTTTACTTTTAGGAAATCTTTATTTTATATTTTAATATTTCAATATTTTAAAATTTTTTATACTTTTTCAGCAACCTCTATGAAACTCCAAAATTTATTTACTTAAGTGTATTTTTTCTTTTTGACAACTTTGATAAATGAAATTATTATTAATTGCTTGCTAATAATTCAATAAGTCTTACATTTTTATATATTTTTTTCTCTACCAATTTTTTCTGAGACCAAAAGTTTTGAATCTTCTAGTATTTTAACTAAAGTATTTGTATTTATAAATCCATCTTCTTTTATTTGCTCATATCCTGTCAAAATTGCATTTCTATAGTCAACAACCTCTTTGTATTTTCTTCTTTATATCCACTTTCAGTAAGAACTTTGTATATATCGTCATGCGTTGTTACAATATTTTCAATTGCACTACTGTCTTTTGCTTCATTTATTGTTACTGCATTTATTAAAATATGCATATTAGGAATTGTATTAGCATATCCTTTTAATTCTGCAAGTGCCTTTGATGATAAAGTTAATTGCTCTAAAATACGATTAGTTTTTAAATCTATGTTATCATATGGTAATAAATTTAAACTCATTTTTGATACCCCCATATGTATAAATTATCACATTTTTTATATATGTTCGACAAATATGTATAAAAAAATAAAAAAATTATACATATTTTTAATTAATGTATAATTTTTTTAAATTTATATATTAATACTACGAGTATTATAAAGCTTTAAAAGTTATAATAGTATTTTCCAAAGCCAACTTTTTAAATGTAACACCTTGTGAAGATTCACATTACAGCCAAACCGACATAATTACATTAAGATTGTAATATTTTTTAACGTTTATTACATTACTCTGATCTTAATGCTAATACAGGATCTTCTTTAGCAGCTTTTTTAGAAGGAATAATTCCACCTATTAGTGTAAGTATTGTACTTAATATAACTAAAATAACTGCGCCTATAATAGGTAAAGTTGCTTTTACATTTGCGCCATCCGATAGCACATATATAAGTTTATTTATTGGTATTAGAAGAAGAACTGTAATTAATATTCCTATTAAACCTGCAAGTAGTCCTATTATAAAAGTCTCAGCATTAAAAACTTGCGCAACACTATGTTTAGATGCACCCATTGCTCTTAAAATTCCTATTTCTTTCTTTCTTTCAAGAACACTAATATAAGTAATGACACCAATCATAATAGAAGACACTATCAAAGATATGGAAACAAAAGCAATCAATGTATAACTTACTACATTTATGATAATTGTAATAGAGCTCATCAATGTTCCTACCATATCTGTATAAGATATGACTTTTTCATCTTGATCATCATTTTTTACTTTTTCATTATAACTACTAAGTAAGTTAGTTATAGCCTTATTACCATCAAAATCTTTCGGATAAATGGAAATCCTACTAGGATTGTCAAAAGTCGCATAATTAAGCTTTTTTAAATTATTTTCATATGTGCTTTTTTCTTTTGACATAAAGGTTGTTAAAAGTTCTGTTAATTCTTCTTCATTCATCTTTATTTTAAAAGCATTTTTAAAAGCATTCACATCAATTCTAATTGAATTAACAATAGATTTACTTAAATTTTTCATGCTATTTGTTATTTCTACCTCTAATCTATTACTTATACTAGTCATAGCAGACTTAATATACTCTGTCATAATATTAGTAAGCTGCTTTTCTAAATTTTGTGATTTAATTATTTTCATTAAATTATTAGTTATAATATTTTTAGTTTCATCAGATTGTAAGTACTCTTCCAAATATTCTTCTAACTTTTCCACATTTGGAATGTTATTTTCTTCAGCGTATTTTTTAAACCCATCTATAACCTTTAACAAGATTTTTCTTAATTGTTCTTGAGTTATAGTAATACTACCATTTTCTTTCATGGCTTTTTCAATTTCACTTTTTATAATATCTTGTGCCTCTTTAGAATTTACATATTCTAAAAGTTTTTTAATAATATTATTAAAATCCGCTTCAGGATAGTGTTCTTTTATATATTCATAATATCCATTTAATACATCATTTACTAAATTTTTCACATCGTCATTTGAAATTGAAAAACTAACTTTACCAATAATATCATTAAAATCAAGTGTTGGTAGTGTAGTTTGACTAATCAACTTATTTACATTACTAAAATCTGCAGAGACCTTAGATTCATCCATTTTAAATGCAGACTTTATTGCATTTGTATCAACATCGATTAATGAACTCATATCAAAGGAATCATTTCTTTTATCATCATCAAATCTCTTACCAGTAAATACATCTATATCTGGTGATTTTAATTGATCTTCTACAATTTTGCTATTCATAGCCTCATTTATAACATAAGTAGTTAAATCTGGTGAATATCCAATACCTGAATGTAGCATAGGAGCAGTAGCATCATCTTTTGGCTTAATAACACCTACGATTTTTAAATCTTTGCCATTTTCAACAATGTTTTTCATAAAATCCAAATTTTCTGATTTATCTTTCCAAACCTCATACTCACTGTCATATTCATAATAATCAGTAACATTTACAAGTTTAAAAGCAATTCCAAGCATATCATTATACGAATAGGTCTCAGAATAGTTTGGAGTTTGTGCAATTTCTCCAGTTATAAACTTGGACATTAAATTATTAAATTCGTTGTAATCTCTTAAACCTAAAGTGTATAGCATAAAATCACTTATGCTTCCACTTGAAGATAATACGAGTACACATTCATCATAACTAGATGGAAGCTTACCGGCCTTTATTTCGTATTGTTCTTCATACAATTTAGTATCACGTGGCAATGCAAAAAATACATCTGTACTCATCATACTAGACATTAAACTTGACGTATTGTTAGAACTTATTCCTAAATTAGAAAATGAAATGTCAGGATTAATCTGTCTTATACTTTTTGTATCACTGCTATAAATTCTTGGAGTAACACTATAAGAATATTCAATAGATTTAGTATATTTATTTATATTGCTCTGATTGTCTTCTAGATACTTTTTTAAAGACATTAGGTCATTTGAACCCATCTTAGAAAATATATTAGTAATCCTACTTGTAACATTAATATCATCTTTTTTATTTGTCTCATTTTTATCGTTATCAGTTACAAGCATTGAAGATATATCTAAGCCAGCTTTATCGATTTGTATTGGATATTCAGATAGCGTTTCTTCTTCTATTGACCTAATATAATTGTTTACACCATTTGATAAAGAAAGTATAAGTGCTATTCCTATAATTCCAATACTTCCTGCAAATGATACCAATGCTGTTCTACCTTTTTTTGTTTTTAAATTGTTAAAACTAAGATATAGAGAAGTAAAAAATGACATCGAAGTTTTTCTCATTTTCTCATGTTTTACATCTTCTTGATCACTGATACTACATGTACATGGATTAGAATCATAATATATAACGCCATCTTTTAGTTTAACTATTCTAGTAGCATACTGCTCAGCAAGTTCAGGATTATGTGTAACCATAACAACTAAACGATCTTTTGCTACTTCTTTTAGAAGTTCCATTACTTGTACACTTGTATCGCTATCGAGTGCACCTGTTGGTTCATCTGCTAATACTATATCTGGATTATTTACAAGTGCTCTAGCAATAGCTACTCTTTGCATCTGTCCTCCAGATAATTGACTTGGCTTTTTATATGCCTGTGTGACAAGTCCAACTTGTTCTAAAGCGTTTAATGCCATTTGCCTACGCTTTTTGCCTGATATACCCGATATAGTTAATGCAAGTTCAACATTTGATAGAATAGTTTGATGTGGTATTAAATTATAACTTTGAAACACAAATCCTATCGTATGATTACGATAAGAATCCCAATTTCTATCCTTATATTTTCTAGTTGAGACACCATTTATTATTAAATTACCACTATCGTAACGATCAAGGCCTCCAATGATATTTAAAAGTGTAGTTTTTCCTGATCCACTAGGGCCAAGAATTGCGACAAATTCATTGTCTCTTAAGCTTAAACTAACATTATTAAGAGCTTTTTGAACTAAATTTCCTGTTTTATATTCTTTACATACATTTTTTACTTGAAGCACTTCATTGCTCCTTTCTGATTTGTCTTTTTTACTTAATTTTATTTTTACTTAATATTTTTACTTAAAATTCCAAATTAAAAAATAAAAAAAGATGCCTCTACATTGCTATAGAGGCGATCATAAGAGGTTGATATATGAAAACTAAGGTTTTTCCCTAGCTCGGCATGCTTAATTTTTTTTCCAGATACCTTTTGAAAGTTGTTTTGCATATGCTTGTGCTTGTTTTAATCTGTCATATAATGTAGTGTTAACAGTTTCTTTTCTTAGATTTGCTAATCCACTTTCTAGCACATGCTCGTTATATAATGATCCATCAACATAAACATAAGCATAAACTTTATCATCAACTATTTTTTGTTTATCAAAAGCTATAGTAGCAGTTTTATTCACTAGATCTTCTTTTAAAACTTCAAAATAATTATCTGAAATATTCGTAGTATCAATTCCGATTAATTGTATATTCACAGCCATTTCATTAAGTTTAAATATAATGCTACCATCATCTTTAACTTCAGTTATTACACCTTCATCTGAAGTTTGCATTAATTTTAAGTTGGCTAGATTTTTACCAAGTATTTCAACTGCAACCTTATTTACATCTTCTAATTCATTACTAGCTACAACCATATCTTGGTTTGATGCGTTAGATGTACTACTAGACCAATATAAGAAAGAACCCACACCAATTAAAACTATTGATAGTGCTATTGCTAGTATTGGAACTCCATATTGTTTAAAATAAAAGCTTGATTTATTATCATAGTACACTCTAATCACCCCTTACACTATTAATCTATTCACCCTACAACCTAATTATAACATTATTTTTATGTAAAGTCAACACTTTTTTAAAAAATATTTCATAAAAATTACATTTTTATGTATTTTGTAGTATTATATATCAGCATTATGCCATACATTTTGCACGTCATCGCAGTCATCTAACTTATCTAAAAATCTTTGAAATTTTTCCTCTTCTTCATCATTTAATTCTTTTTTAATTGTTGCTATTTGCCTTATATCAGACTCAAGTATTGTAACACCAAGACCTTGTACAAATTCAAGCAAAGATGAAAAATCCGATGGATTACAAAAGATTTCTACATACTCCTCTTCTGAATTTATATCCTCAGCTCCATGATCTAATGCATCAAGCATGAAACTATCCTCATCAAAATTCTCACTTTTTTCTATTAGTATATATCCCTTTTTATTAAACATATACCCAACAGAACCAGATTGACCTAAATTTCCACCTGATTTACTAAATATACACCTTACATCTGCGGCAGCTCTATTTTTGTTGTCTGTCAATGCTTCAACTATAACAGAAACACCACAAGGACCAAAACCTTCGTATACGATTTCTTCATAACTATCAGCATTAGAGTCTCCTATAGCTTTTTGTATACATCTATTAATATTATCGTTTGGCATGTTTTGAGCTTTTGCTTTTGATATTACATCTTTTAATTTACTGTTAGTATTTGGATCGCCACTACCTCCCATCTTAACTGCAACAGTAATTTCTTTACCAAGTTTTGAAAATACATTTGCTTTTTTAAAATCAGCTGCTTCTTTCTTTCTTTTAATATTTGCCCATTTGCTATGTCCTGACATAAAAATTCCTCCCTTTCGTTATGGTATATATTATTATATACTATTATATAGTATATAATAATATATACCGTCAATTTTTTGTACTTTACTTATATATATTACCACAATTTATCACTTTTTGGTAGTCATTTCATACAATTTAAAAAATATTTAATGATTTTTAGTAACCAAGTGCCTATTTTCTAGCTTTTTTAACAAAATTACATTAAAACTAATAATTAATATAAAAAAATACATCTATACAAGAATTAATTAGTAGTATTTATAATCAATATAATATTTTATACATCTTATACGTTTTTATAACATTTTTTAAATATCTCTTTGTTTCATTAAATGGTATGTCATTTTCGTTATAATCATCTAAATTTTCAGATACGATTCCATTTTCTATCCACTTATCAACATTACCAAGACCTGCATTATATGCACATATGGCTAAATAATAATTTCCATTATACCTTTTTATAAGCATACCCAAGTAATCTGCCCCAATCGTTAAATTAAAGTCTACATCATAAAGTTCATCCTCACTAATAGTATCATATATCTTTAATTTCTGGTTAACCTCTAAAGCAGTTGAATAAATCATTTGCATAAGTCCTTTTGCACCTTTATTTGAAGTTGCATTTGGATTAAAATTACTTTCAATTTTTACTACAGACAGTAATAAGTATGGATCTATATTATTTTTCGATGCCTCTTTAGTAATAATGTCAATATATTTTAAAGGATAAATGACCTTTCTTAATGTAAAGTATCCACTAATAAATAACAAAAAAATTAAAACAATAACTATCAATGCACATTTAATAGCGCATAGTTTTTTATTTTTAAAATTACTAATATTCATTCCCACCCTT
>HF991907.1:0-3609 GCA_000433135.1 Clostridium sp. CAG:921 | reverse complement strand
CGTTTAAATCAACACAAAGTGGCACTTTAAGTTTAACTATATTTTCCATAGTATCTTTTAATATTTTACTTACTTCATCAATTTCACTTGCACTTGCCTCAATAATAAGTTCATCATGAACTTGCATAATAAGCTTTGAATTTAGATTTTTTTCTTTTAGTAATCTATATACTTTATTCATAGCCAGCTTTATAATATCAGCAGCGCTACCTTGTATCGGGGTATTCATAGCCACTCTTTTTCCAAATTGAACTATATTCTTATTTTTCTGCTTTAACTCAGGAATATACCTACGTCTTCCAAATATTGTAGTAACGTAACCAGATTCTGTGGCCTCTTTTACTATATTTTCCATGAAATCATGAATCTTGTTATATTTTTCTAAATAAGTATCAATATATTGTTTTGCCTCTTTCCTAGATAATGATATATTCTTTGCTAGTCCAAATTCACTAATGCCATACACAATTCCAAAATTAACAGCCTTAGCACGTGTTCTCATGGTATCATCTACTTTTTCAATTGGCACATCAAATACTTGAGATGCAGTAACTTTATGTATATCTATCCCTTTTTTAAACGAATCTATCATATTTTCATCACCAGATATATGTGAAAGTACTCTTAATTCTATTTGACTATAATCAGCATCTACTAAAGAATCATCTTCACTTTGAGGAGTAAAGAAACTCCTTATTTTTCTTCCGAGTTCCATTCTAACTGGAATATTTTGCAAATTAGGCTCTACACTACTAAGTCTACCAGTTGCTGTAATTGTTTGAGTAAATGTTGTATGGATTCTTCCATCATTTCTTATCTTATCTCTTAAACCGTCGACATATGTACTTTTTAATTTAGTAACTTGTCTATACTCTAATATTTTTTCAATAATAGGATGTTCTAAATAAAGCTCTTCTAAGACTGTTTTATCTGTTGAATATCCTGTTTTATTCTTCTTTTTAGCGGGTAACTTTAATTTTTCAAATAAAATCACACCAAGCTTACTAGGTGAATTTATATTAAAATTTTCGCCAGCAAGTTCATATATTTTAATTTCTAAATCAGCAATACTATTTTTTATTTCCTCATCAAATTTATTTAGCTTAGCTACATCTATATACATTCCAGTATGCTCCATGCTTGCTAATGTTTCAACAAGAGGCATTTCTATTTCATCAAAAAGCTTTACCATATCAAATTCTTTTAATTTATTATATACGATATCATATGATAGATATATTCCTTTTAAATATGTTACAATATTGTAAATTTCATCATCTGTTAATGTAACATCTTCTGATTCAGCTTCAAAAAAAGATAATTGTTTTTGTTTTGTAACATTTGTCTTTTTTATTTCAACGTCAAACAAATTACTAAAAATAAAATCAATTAAATAATTTCCTCTTATTGAGTCCATAAGGTAGTACGCTATCATAATATCATAAGAGAAATTTTTAACATCATTAATTTTACTATTAAATAAAAATAATATATCTTGCTTTATATTATATCCAAGCTTAATACAGTTTGAAACAGCAAACTCTTCAAGTAATTTATATAGGCTATCCGTATTAATTTTTGTGAAATCTATAACATATATATAATTTTTACTAAATGAATAAAATGCTATAACTTTTTTATTATCAAGATAAATATTTGGTGTAAAGCTTTCATTGCACACACCATTAAAAAGATATGATACCTTGTCTTCTTTAAAGACTTCAAAAATTTCACTTTTATATTCTTCAAAATTTTTATTATCTATTTTTATAACTTTTTCTACTGTTAGGTCATACTCTACATTAGTATCTTTCTTATCATCTATTTCCTCGATACCTGTAAGAACAGATGAAAAATCATATTTACTTAAAAATTTAGTAAATTCTAATTTTTTAAATAATCTATATAGCTTCTTTAAATCAACATCAGATTTTTTACAACTATCATAATTAATATCGATTGGCACATCTATATCAATTTTTGCTAATTTTTGACTAAGAAAAGCCATTTCCTTATCATTTGTTAATTTTTCCTTAATTTTTGAAGTTACCTCTATTGTATCTATGTTATTATATATATTTTCAAGTGTCACATATTTTTGAATTAATGAATAAGCTGTCTTTTCGCCTATTCCCTTAACTCCAGGTATGTTATCAGAAGAATCCCCCATAAGAGACTTTATATGAACAACTTGATAAGGTTCAATTCCTTGCTTTTGCATCAAAACTTCTGGCGTATAAACAGTATATTCTGTCTTTCCAAACCTAGTAGTAGGATTAATCACAGAAGTAGTCTTTGAAATTAATTGCAAAGCATCCTTATCACCTGTTAATATATATGTAAAAATCTCCTTTTTAGTATTTTTATTTGCCACAGTGCCTAAAATATCATCAGCCTCATACCCTTCTTTTTCTAAAATAGGTATATTCATTGCAGTCAAAACTTCTTTTATAACTGGCAGTTGTTCTTTTAATTCATCTGGCATTCCTTTTCTTGTACCTTTATACTCACTATACATCTTATGTCTAAAAGTAGGAGCTCTTAAATCAAAGGCTACGGCTACATAATCTGGATCAAATTCTTTTTCAATCATCCAGTATATATTTAAAAATCCATATATTGCATTAGTATGTATACCGTGCATATGTACTAGTCATATTAGCACTTAATCCATAAAAAGCTCTATTTAAAATGCTATTTCCGTCAATAACCAAAAAAAATTTAGTACCTTTCACATTTTTATCATTTTTATCATCTTTCATATTTACCTCCATATTATATAGACTACATTCTAATATACACATTAATTAGTAGTAATTTAGACGTTTCTTAATTATTCTGATACAATTATTAAGTTTTATTACCTTTTATTACATTTATAATTTTACTCTAATAACAAGCAATAATTCTTAGTGTTATGCTATATAATAAAGTGCTATATAAATTTTTCCCAAACTATATTTGCAACTTCAGTTCCTCTTTTTGTTAAAACAAATGTATCATCATTTTTTAAAACTAAAAGATTTAAATCACATAATTCTTTTAACTCACTGCCAAATAAACTATATACATCTACATCAAACTTCTTTTTAAATTTATTTATATTCACTCCACTTGATAATCTTAAATTTAAAATTATATATTCTTTCATTAAATCAAGTTTATTTAGTTCTTCTTTTTGCTTTGCAATCACATTAAAATTTTTTGCCATTTCTATATAACTATCAATTTTGGATACATTTGTATATCTCGTGCCTAAGAAAAAACTTGATGCATTAACTCCAAAGCCAAGATAACTTCCTTGAGTCCAATAATTTAGATTATGTTTTGATTCAAAACCATTCTTAGCAAAATTTGAAATTTCATACTTATGGTACATGTTTTTTTCTAATATACTATTAATATGCTCTTTCATAATATATTCTTCATCCTCATCTGGTAGTTTTAAAAATCCATTTTCTAGTAAAAATTTTAATTTTCCATCTTCGTGTACTTCTAAATTATATATAGATATATGTTTAATACTATACTCATCTGACATATCTATAACTTTATTTAAAGTATCGTCTAAAAGTTTTACATTAAGTCCAGGAAGCGGATATATTAAAT
>HF991906.1 GCA_000433135.1 Clostridium sp. CAG:921 | reverse complement strand
AATAAAAAATGAAAAAAAACTAAAAAATGCTGATACAAACATTGTTACTAAAAAGCTTCAAGAAATAAAATTAGAAAAATTTAAAAGAACTTATGATGAAAAGCATTTTAAATTTATACATAAATTTTTGTTTGAAGAATTATATGAATTTGCAGGAAAATATAGAGAGGAAAATATACTTAAAGAGAATTTTAGATTTTCACAATTCGAGTATATAGATGAAAATATAAAAAAGATATTAAAAAAAATTGATCTTGAAAAATTAAAGAGTGAAAATTTTGAAAAGCAGATTGAAGATGTTTCAGAAATCATGACAGACCTTAATGTACTTCATCCTTTTCGTGAAGGAAATGGTAGGGCAATAAGAGAGTTTATACGTGAACTTTTAGAAGATATGGGATATGAAATTAACTTTTTTAATATTGAATATGAAGAAATAATTGAGGCAAGTAAATATGCTGTTTTTGATGAAACAAAACAAAAGAATTTATTGAAAAAATATATAAAGTCTAAAAAAGAGCTTAATTAATAATTAATTGGTAAAAATAATTTAAAAAAAGCATAAAGTAAAGAAAAAAATTTTTATTATAATGTTTTTAAAGAAAGCTTATATTTATTATTTATATAATTTCAGACTAAATAATATTGATTTTATGTAAATTAAGTGGTATAATTTCAAAAAAAAATATCATGGAGGAATAGTATGGTTAATAGCAGACTATTAAATAGTATTTTAAAAAGTAGTGAACTTTCGCAACAACGTTTTCTTAGAAATGTAAAGAAATCTTTTAAATCTTTATGTTTAAAAGAAATGAATAAGATTACATGGAATAAAAAAAAGATAAGAGATAAAGAAAAAGTCTTTGGAACAGCATATTATACTGATTTTTTCAAACTTGTAGGATATCACTTTTTTATATTGGAAATTCATACAAATTCTAAGGTGTTTTGTAATTTTGAGGATGGGTATAAGTATTATAATGTTTTATGGCGAGAAAATTCCTTAAAAAGGTTTGTAAAGGAAGATAAAAAGTGTTACTATTTTGAAAATTTATCTGAAGAATCTATGTACGTACTTATTGTAAGAATTGGATAAAGTTTGTAATATAATATTATATTTTAGTTATAAAAAAAGTTAAGTTAATATACAGATGCTATGATTAATTTCATAGTATCTGTTTTTTGCTATAGAAGCTTGAAAAATTAGAAAGTATATGATATAAAAAATTGTATAGAATTTGTATGTTAAACGTAAAGAGGTATATATGGAAGAAGAAAAAATTAAATCAGGTGAAAAAATAAAAGATTATTATGAAAGAGCATGTGGAAAATGGAATGAAAAAAGCTTAGAAGATTATTTTGTCTCATTTATTAAATCAGAAAGCGCTTTAAGTGAAAAATTGTCACCTGATGAAATAGTGAGTATTGCTAAGAATATTGTAGCTGAAATAGATAAATTAAAACAAATACAAAATTTAAGTGATGAAGATGTTGATTATTTAGGATTAGGACAAAGTTTCTTAGGAGTAGGTGTTGGAAATGCGGTTTTGAAGATTCAAAATTATATTGGAAGTAAAAGAAAAGTTTTAGAAATTCCTTATAGATTAAATCCCAAGTATCAAACTACTTTATATGAAACAAAAGATGGCAAAAATGTAATTGATATGTATGTGTCTGATAGAGCAATAACCAGTGGAATTAAAGAAGACGATGTACAAAAAATGTACAATATAATTAGGGAAAATGGTGGAATTTGGTTAGATGTAAAAGATGATAACTTAGGTACACTAGATAATTATACAATTGACTTTAAAAAATATTATAAAAGTATAGATAATTTTAAAGTAAGTAAGAAATTTCCAAAGTATAATGATAATTTATATATTATTGATTATGAAGATGTTGTTTTTCTTGATAAAAAATTGATAAAAGAAGCCAAAAAAGATGGAAGGTATACTGGTTGGGGTCGTTTTGGAAATGGTGTTCCATATATGCCAGATATAAAAATAGATGCTTTAGATGAAAAGAGTTTAGATGATATATATTTCGAAGGGTATATAAAAAATAGTTCTACTTTATTAGAGTATGAAAAAAGGTATCAAGCAGAAAGAGGCAATGAAAAAATTGTAAATAAATGTGAAAAAGAATTAGCAAACAAAATTAAGGAAAGAGAAAAAAGAAAAAGATTATATGAAGAAAATAAAAATAAACGTGAAAATTTGTTTAAATATGAATTAGAACAAGACGTTGAAGAATTAGATGAGATTAGTCGTATAGATGCTTGTGAATTGGAAAGTAGCGAAAAAATAAAAAATAGAAATTTTAAGGAAAAAGACTTAGAAGATTATGACATATATCAAACAGCATCTGCTGATTCTAATCCATATCAAACAGCTCCTGCAGACTTTGATCCATATAAAACACGATGATAAGAATGTGCATGAAATTTAGGGGAGTTGATTAGTAGATGTTGTTTAGTATTTAATTAGAAAGAGTAAATTGATAAAAAAATATTTACTAAATACGTAAATTGTGATATAATTTAGACGTATTTTGAATAAGTTAGAAAAAAATTATCAAAAACTGTGACGAGAAAGAGTAAATATGTTGTGAAATCCAAAGCGAGTTAGGGGTGGTGTGAGCCTAGTTAAAGTAGCATATATTGAAAATCATCTCTGAGTTGCTAGCTGAAAATTGTAGTAAGCGTCGCCGTTTTCCTTACGTTATAAAGGACACATATGTTGGTATGTTGTATATAAAGGTAATTTTATGTATATATTATGGTTAGTAATATAGACACACGTCCTTTTTATACAGGTATGTGTGTTTTTTTCTTGTAATTTTGATATAAGGGAGGATTTTTTATGGATGATAAGAAAGATTATTCAAAAACTTTAAATTTACCAAAAACTGATTTTGAAATGAGGGGAAACTTACCAAAAAAAGAACCAGCTATTTTACAAGACTTTATAGATAAAAAAGTATACTATTTAGCATTAAAGCAAAATGAAAATACTGGCAAAAGGTTCGTACTTCATGATGGACCACCATATGCAAATGGTGATATTCATACTGGTCATGCTCTTGATAAAATTCTAAAAGATATAGTTATGAGATATAAGACAATGAATGGATATTATACACCTTATGTACCTGGTTGGGATACACATGGACTTCCAATTGAAAAGAAAGTACAACAAGAATTAAAAGTAACAAAAGATAGTGTTGGAGTTGCAAAATTTAGAGAAATTTGTAAAGATTATGCTTTAAATGCTGTAGAAAAAACTGCTAAACAATTTGAAAGACTTGGCGGAATTGGCGATTACCGTGATAAATCAAAAAGATATTTAACTTTAAATAAAGATTTTGAAGCAAAACAAATTGGTGTGTTTGGTGATATGTATAAAAAAGGCTACATATACAGAGATTTAAAACCAGTTTATTGGTGTCCTGATTGTGAAACTGCTCTTGCAGAGGCAGAAATTGAATATGCAGATGACACAACAACTTCAATATATGTAAAATTTAAAGTAAAAGACGACAAAGATCTTTTTAAAAAGTATGTAAGTTTAGATAATACTTATGTTGTAATATGGACTACTACACCTTGGACTTTACCAGGAAACCAAGCAATAACTCTAAATCCAGATTTTACATATGTACTTGTAAAAGCAGAAAATGATGGCGTAGAAGAAAATTACATATTAGCTAAAGAATTGCTAGATACAGTAATGCAAATAGGCGGTATTGAAAAGTATGAAATCTTAGCTGAATTTAAAGGTAGTGAACTTGAAAATGTTATATGTATCTCACCAGTAATTGAAAATAAAACATCACGTGTAATTTTAGGATCTGATAAAGATTTATTAGTAACACTTGATGCAGGTACTGGATGTGTTCATACGGCACCAGGACATGGTCATGAGGATTATTTATGTTGTAAAAGATATAAGGATATAAAAATAATAGTACCTGTAGATAAACACGGAAAGATGACAGAAGAAGCAGGTAGATTTGAAGGACTTTTCTATGCAAAGGCTAATAAAGAAGTAATTGAATATTTAAAAGAAACAAAGACTTTATTTGCAGCAAAAGAGTTAACTCACCAGTATCCACATTGTTGGAGATGTAAAAAGCCAGTTATATATAGAGCTACTACGCAATGGTTTGCTTCAATTGATGGATTTAGACAGAAAGCTTTAGAAGAAATTCATAATGTTAAATGGTATCCTGATTGGGGCGTTGAAAGAATGACTAATATGATAAAAGATAGAACAGATTGGTGTATTTCAAGGCAACGTTCTTGGGGAGTTCCAATTCCAATTTTTTATTGTGAAGATTGTGGAAAAGAATATATAAACGAAGAAACTATAGAAAAAGTAAAAGAATTATTTGCAAAAGAAGGTTCTAATGCTTGGTTTGAAAAGACTCCAGAAGAAATTTTAGGTACAAAACATGTTTGTGACTGTGGATGTGATAGGCTAGTTAAAGAAACTGATATAATGGATGTATGGTTTGATTCTGGTTCTTCTCACGTAGCTGTTTTAAATGAAAATTATGGATTACCAGAAGGTCAAGCTGATATGTACATGGAAGGAAATGATCAGTATAGAGGATGGTTCCAATCATCACTTTTAACTTCTGTTGCTGTAAATGGAAAAGCTCCATATAAAGAAGTAGTAACGCATGGCATGGTTGTAGATGGCGAAGGCAGAAAAATGTCAAAATCACTTGGAAATGGAATAGCTCCACTTGATATCGTTGATGAATATGGAGCAGACATTCTAAGAATGTGGGTAACATCTTCTGATTATCATAGTGAAATAAGGCTTTCAAAGGAAATATTAAAACAAATATCTGAAGTATACAAAAAAATAAGAAATACAGTAAGATTTTTACTTGGAAATACAGCTGATTTTGATCCAAAAAAAGATTACATTGAATATAAAGATAGAGATGAAATTGATAGATATATGTGCTTTAAATTAAATAATCTTATATCATATGTAGATGAGGCGTATAGTAACTATGATTATCACTTAGTATATAATGAAATACATAGATTTTGCATAATGGAACTTTCTAGTAAATATTTAGATGTTATAAAAGATCGTTTATATACATTTAGTGTATCACATAAATTAAGAAGAAGTTCACAATCTACAATGTATGATATTTTATATGCACTAGTTAGAATAATTTCTCCAATTCTTGTATTTACATCACAAGAAATATACTCATATATGAATACAAGAAATGATAAAAAAGAAAATATTTTACTTGAAAAATTCCCAACTGAAAATGGAGAGTATATTGATGATGAATTAGTTGAAAAATGGGACAGAATATTTGAAGTAAAAGAAAGTTTTGCAAAAGATTTAGAAGAAGCAAGAGCAAGAAAAGAAATAGGAAGCTCACTTGATAGTAAAGTTATACTTTATGTTAAAGATGACGAGTATGATTTTATAAACGAAAATAAAGAAAATATTGCTTTTGTTGCAATTATTTCTGAGATTGAAGTTATTAAATCTGATGAAAGAAAAGTTGTAGTTGAAAAATCAACAGGAAAAAAATGTCCTAGATGTTGGACTTATTCACACGAATTTACAGAAGAAGGAATATGTAAAAAGTGTCATGATAATATGTAATATATTAAAAAAAGTAATATTCACCTAATATGGTGTTTATTACTTTTTTTGTATTTACTATATAAAAAATATAATTGTTATTAAAATAATTTTGTTTAAAATATGTCATATTTTAATTTGTATCGTAAATTTAGATTTAGCAATGTAAATATTTTACAATTATATTTGTATGCTATATTACTATTGATTAATTGCTTAAATGTGGTATAATTTAGGCGTAACTTGTTGTATAAATTTGACTTAAATTAAGGAGAATGAATATTATGGCTATGAGGAAAAGTGAGTTTAGAATTGAAGAAATAACAGTTGAAAATTTTGGAAAAAATTATATAAAAATCTATACTAATGGAAATGTAAAGTTGTTGGTAAAAGATGAGTTTTTTAAAGAAGTATCACCATTTAAAAATGGAGTGGGGATGGTTCAAAGAAAAAATGAATTATATAATTTTTTAGATGAAAATGGAAATTATATTTCTAGTATTGATTTTGTTTATGCAAGTGGATTTCTTGATAACGATACATCTATTATTGTAACTGAAAAAGGTGAAAAAAATTATTTAAGAAAAGACGGCAGTTTTGTATCTAAGGAAAATCTGGGAGATGAATTACAGTGCTTCGAAAATGGTATTGCTGCAGTAAAACGTCAAAATAATATGTATAATTTTTTACTGGAAGAAGACGGAGTAATGCTATTTCATGATGACTTTGTATCTATCATCTCAGTATTTAATAATGCTGGAGTAGCTATTGTTGAAGTTGAACCTGAGGAGTACAATTTTATTGCGTATGATGGTACGTATATATTTGATGATAACTTTATAGGAATAGTATATGATGGAAAATTTACCGCTGTAAAGAGTAAAACAGGATTTTGGAACTATGTTACTTCTGATGGAGAGCTAGTATCTAATGAGTGGTTTCTTGAAACTTATGGAGTATTTTCAGAATTTGGAATTACATGGGTTAGACGTGAAAATGGACTTTTTAATTTACTTACCGTAAATGGTAATTTAGTATTTTCAGTTGATCTTGAAGTAAGAGAATTAAAAAAAGAATCAAAGGCAGTATTTAAATCATTTATGGAAACGATGGAAAGATTAAAATAGCTAAAATTTAGTTTGGTATACGTGTATTGTATAATAATTAAAAAGTAATAATTACATTAGTTTGTAGTTATTACTTTTTTCTTACTATTGCTTATTTACATAAATATGGTATAATATATATAATGCTTTGTAACATAAATTTAACTTAAATTAAGGAGAATGGATAACATGGAAAATGAAGAAAAAATTGTAGCAACGAAGTTTGAGGGTATTGGTGAAAATTATGTAAAATTTAAACCCAATGGAAAAATAGAGCTCTTAGTAAAAAATGAATTCTTTAAAAATGCATTTGCATTTAAAGAGGGAATTGGAGAAGTAGTAAGAAAAAATAATATGTATAATTTTGTAAATGAAAATGGTAAGGTTATATCTAATTTAGATTTTTCTTATGCTTTAGAATTTGAAAAAAATGGACTTGCACTTGTTGACGTTGGCGGTGGCATGTACAATTATTTAAGAAAGGATGGTAGTTTAGTTTCTAAGGAAAATTTTAAAGAAATACCAAATAACTTTGAAGGAGATATAGTAGAAGTAAGAAGACAGAATGATTTATATAATTTTTTGATTATAAAGCATGGCAAAATACTTTTTAAGGAGGATTTTAAGAAAATTATTTCTGATTTTAATGAATTTGGTATTGCCATTGTTCTTTGTGTAGATGGTAAATATAATTTTGCAGGACAAGACGGTAGCATTGTATTTGAAGAAGGGTTTGTAGAAGTACATAAGCTTGACAAGTTTGGAAATTTAGTTGTAAAGCGTAAAGATGGCTTATGGAATTTTGTCAATCCTAGTGGAAAATTGGTTTCAAAAAAGTGGTTCATAAATGTTAATGAAACTTTCTCAGAATTTGGATTTACTTTGGTAGAAGTTGAAAAGGGACTATTTAATGTAGTTACTACTTGTGCGACATTAGTTTTAAATAATAGCTTAAATTATAACCAATTTATCAATGCTTTGGCTCCAGATAAAGATCTAAAAGGCAATTGAAATTTGATGTGTGTTTATATACTTAAAGAAAAATAACAAAAATTGGAGGATTGCATTATGATTTATAATACAAATAAACTTTTAGACATTGAAAATGGAATTATAGATGGTCCTGTAAATAAATTTTTACATGAATATGAAGAAGATAATGAAAATGATGAAGAGATGAAAGAAATTGTCAATGATATCAATAATTATTTAACTTTTTCTATGATTACGAACTCTTTAGCTTTGATAATAATGATAATAATTGTTATACTATATGCTTTTAATGCTATGTGAAAAATGTAGCAAACAAATTTAAGTAAAAATATAATTTTATATTTAAGGTAGCCTATGACTAAAGTTATAAGCTACCTTTTTATGGTAGCAAAGGTATTTGAAAAAAATGAAATTGCTTTTTTTTAAGTAAATTTGGTATTAAGATAAATGATTGATAGCTTTTAATTATCCTTTATGTAACGTTTGATATTTTTAAATTATTTGAATTTAACATATAATTATAGCTACTTGGTGTAATCATAAATTATAGCTACTTGATTGACATAATTTAAAATGTATGATATAATCAACTGGCAAATGAAACTTTTTAAACTTTGACTATAATTAGGAGGAAAAGGTATGTTAAAAATGAAAAATTTAGAAAAAATTGGAGTGGCAAAATTTGGAAAAGATAGAACTTATGTAAAAATGGTTGGCTGTGACAAAGTCGAATTTTTGGTAAAAGATGAGATGTTTAAAAAAGCAAGACCATTTAAGAATGGGTTTGGACTTGTTCTTCGGAAGAATGGATTTTGGAACTACGTATCTGAAGATGGAAAAATACTTTCAGACATTGATTTCCTAGAAGCTGAAGAATTTTTAGACACTGAAATTGCTATTGTAACTATGAAAAATAGTTATGGTGTAATATCATATAATTGTATTAATAAAAATGGATATTTTTTATTTGGCGATACACCCATAATTAAAATAGAAGTTTTTGAAAACACCATAATGACAAAGTACGATAATAATTTCATAAATATATGGAATATAGATGGAACATTACTTTTTAGTATAGGTAGAAACGAAGCTAAGTATTACTATGAAAAAGAAATTGGCGGAGTATACAAAGTAACGTGGCCAGATGGAGGGTATAACTATCTAAAATTTGATAGATCATTTTTATTTTCAGAAAACTTCTTGGATATTGGAAAATTTAACAAATTTGGTATTGCTATTGTAAAATGTCAAAATGGATTAAGAAATATTGTAAGTAAGGAAGGTAAAATTTTATCTAGTGAGTACTTTTTAAAAATAGGTGAATTTTCTAGATTTGGTCTTGCTGTTGTTTCTCACACAAATGGAAAATTCAACTATTTAAAAGTAGACGGAACACTTCTTTTAGAAAATGATGTTGAATCTGCATCCGATTTTGAAAAAAATGGAGTGGCGTTTGTTATGCCTAAGTCCGGTGGAACTTATTGTATAAATACTACTGGAAAATATCTTCACTTAAAAGGTGTAGAACGAGAAAGAAAATCTGATACAAGCGATAAGTTTGGTATCATGCGCGTTAAATCTGATAATGGATTGATGAATTATGCCAATATAAATGGTGAAATCCTTTCAAATGAGGATTTTAAAATGGCAGATCCTTTTTCAGATTTTGGAATTGCTATAGTAAAGCGGACTAATAACTTGTACAATTATTTAAAATTGGATGGTAGTTTTCTTTCTGATATAGACTTTGTGGATGCAAATAGATTCGGTTACGAAACGTTTGCACTAGTAAGTCCAAAACATGGCGAGTATAATTATATAAAAACAAACGGCGAGTTGTTTTCTAAAGAAAACTTTTTAAGTCTTGGCCAGTTTAACAAATATGGTCTTGCTAAAGTAAAAAGAAAGAACGACAAAATAAATTATGTTGACAGGAGTGGAAATATTTTATCAAAAATTGACTTTAAGGAGGCAGGAAGTTTTTCTGAGTTTGGCATAGCTTGCGTTTTGGTTTGTGATGGACTTTATAACTATATAAACTTGAGCGGAGAGTTACTATCACCAGATAATTTTTATATTGCT
This sequence comes from Clostridium sp. CAG:921, assembly GCA_000433135.1. Lineage (GTDB taxonomy): Bacteria > Bacillota > Clostridia > TANB77 > CAG-465 > CAG-465. The sequence goes on along the minus strand of HF991906.1, from coordinate 1,795 downwards.
AGAATTTTTGAAGAACTAGGAATAACAGCAATAAAAAAATTAAATGGAAAGGGAAATTTCTTTAGAGAAAGTGGTGAACTTTTATTGCCAAAAGATAAGGAAATTGATTTTGAAAAATTAATTTTTGATAGTAAAAAAAAGCAGATTGTAGTAAAATTTAAAGACGGTGACGAGTGTTTTATAAAATAAATGGTAATGTGATAGCTGTAATGTAGTTTTTATATGGTAAGTATAATTTTTATTATACTTACCATATTTAGAATTTTGTAACTTATATTTATTAATGCAGGAGGAAAAATATATGCAAGCTAGTAGCAAGTTAGAAGTTGTATCAACTCTTATGGTAGATGTAGAAACTAAGGGAAAAAATTACTTGAATTTTTATAATAATGGGAGTATGGCGTTTCTATCAGACGAATTCTTTTTAGAAGTATATCCGTTTATTTTTGAAATAGCACCTGTAAGAAGAAAAAATAAATTATGGAATTATATAAAAAAAGATGGAACATTTCTTTTAAAAGAAGATGTAGTGGAAGCATATAATTTTAATAGTTATGGTCTGGCAGTTGTAAGATTTAAAACAAAACTTTATGCCGTTATAAATAAATATGGTGAAAAGTTAATTGATGATGAATTTTTATATTTGAACGATTACTTTGAAAAGTATGGAGTAGCGTTAGTAAAATTCAGAAATGGACTGTATAATTTCTTAAAGCCAAATGGAAAGTTTACTCTAAAAAAGGATATTTATAATGCTGAGGTTTACACTGATTTATTAAAAGAAAAAGCAATATTAAATGATGATTTCTTAGCTGTAGAACCAGTAAAAGGCAAATTTTGGATATACAATATGAAAGAAGGATTACTTTCTAAAGAGGAGTTTTTTAATGTAATATTGCTATTTGAAGAAGTTGGAGTTTCAATTGTAAAACGTAGCAACAAATTGTATAACGTTATAAATAAGGAGGGAAAATTTTTATTAGAAAAAGATATATGCTTGGTTGATTATGCTCTTTTTAAATTTCCCGCAGTGCTTGAGATTTTTTCTTCGGATGGTAAGAGTGAGGTAAAAATTTCAGACGGAAAAATTATTGAATAATAATCAGAAAAAATATTAAAACTGTGAATGAAATAATTAATTAAATGTTAGAACTGTTATATTAGGTTATATATAAAAAAGTAGTTTATAGAAATTTATATGCTACTTTTTTATTTTATACATTAATATGTGCAAGAAAATATTACCAAAAACTAAAAAATCTTTTAAAAATAAAAAACAAAATAGAATATCGTCTAAAAAAATTGACATGACATAATAATTTTGATATAATTTATTGCGAAATTTATTATAATTTCCTAATTTAAATTAAGGAGGAAGTACTTTATGATGGATAATTCTATCGAAAATGAAGTAAAAATTTTTGTAAAGAAAGTTGAGGGAAAAGGATATAATTATGTAAGACAATTCCCAGACGGAAAAGAGGAATTTTTATGTGATGAATACTTTTTAAAAGCATATCCATTTGTAAATGGTATAGCACGAGTAAACCGTAAAAATGGCATGTGGAATTATGTTAATGAAAGTGGCAAAATTATTTCAAGTAGTGATTTTACCTGGGCAAATGAATTTAGAAAAAACGGAGTAGCAATGGTAGGATTTTCTTTTGGTATAAATAATCTTATCAATAAAGATGGAAAGCTTTTATTTGATAATATATTTGAATTTTTAGAGGTTGATCCAACTGATGAGAAAATATATAGAGGCTTTTTACATGGTGGTTCGTTTTGTCTGTTA
>HF991905.1 GCA_000433135.1 Clostridium sp. CAG:921 | reverse complement strand
GTGGTGCTACGTTAAAACATTTTTATGCCAACAATAAAGAGACGGATCGGGTAAAAATATCATCTTCGATCGACCCGAGAAATAAACATGAATATTACTTAAAGCCATTTGAAAAAGCAATCACAGAAGCGCATGCGGAGAGCATCATGACATCCTATAATGAGATCAACGGTGTCCCGGCAATCGTGAATCCAGAGGTAAAAAATGTCGTAAAAGATATATGGGGACTGAAAGGACATGTCGTTTGCGATGGAGGCGACTTTTCACAGACCGTTACCGAGCATAAATACTTCGATACACATGCAAAGACACTGGCATATGGATTAAAAGCAGGAATCGATTGTTTTACAGATGAAAAAGAAATTATCTGTGCAGCAGGAGAGGAAGCATTGCAGAAAGGACTGATCACAGAAGAGGACATAAATAACGCGATCCGCAATTCATTTCGTACCAGGATCCGGTTGGGATTTTATGACAGAGAGGAAGCCTGCCCGTACCGGAATCTGGGAGAGGCAGATATCAATAACAGAGATCATCAGGAACTGACTCTTCAAATGGCAAAAGAATCAGTTGTTCTTCTGAAAAATGAAGAGCAGCTATTGCCGCTGAAAAAAGATCATACGCAGTCCGTAGCAGTCATCGGGCCGCTTTCCGATGTATGGTATAAAGACTGGTACAGCGGGATCCCGCCGTACACCGTAACGGTAAAAGAAGGGATTGAAAAAATATTAGGAAAAAATAAAGTAAAACAGGAAAGCGGTATATCAGAAATCCTGTTTCAGATAAAAAATCCATCTGCAAAAGAAAAAAGCTATATCGGTGTGGATGACAAAAATCAGCTTGTCCTTACCGACCGGCGACATGCAGAGACTTTTCTTGTAGAGGACTGGGGAAGTGGAAGTTATACTTTCCTGGCAAAGACGAATGGAAAGTATGTGACAGCAGAGGAAGAGACCGGAATCTTAAAAGCCGAAAAAGACGAAGCATTTGGATGGTTTGTAAGAGAGGTTTTTCACATAGAAAAGTTAAAAAATGAAACTTATCAACTGAAAACCTGGGATGATAAGCAAGTGACTGTGGATAACCTGGGACGATTTGGAAGTTTCGTGGAAAAAGAAACGGTTGGATTTGAATTTATAACGCAAAAAGACGGGTTAATGGCAGCAGAAGAAGCAGCAAAAGCAGCAGAGTACGCCATAGCAGTCATCGGATGTAACCCGGTGATAAACAGCAAAGAGGAAATAGACAGGACAACGTTAGAACTTCCACCATATCAGCAGGAACTGGTTCGACGGATCCATAAAGCAAATCCGAAAACCATTGTGATATTGCTGACCAACTATCCTTATACCATAACAGAGATCAATCAGAACATTCCGGCAATACTGCTCAGTGCCTCCGGCAGTCAGGAAATAGGAAACGGAG
>HF991904.1 GCA_000433135.1 Clostridium sp. CAG:921 | reverse complement strand
TTAAGCTATCCGCTTTGATGTCTGTAAGAATCAAGTTATTATGCTGTGTATAAGAAATAAGTTTATATAAATGTGATTTTGAAGTAAGCTTAATGTAATATCCCGCCTTTAGTTTATATAAACACTTTCTATTCTTTTTGCCACATGTTATTTCAAAAACTTTTTTCTTATTTTGATCATATACAGAATCAACATTTGTAGTATTTATCACAAAACATCCTTTTTCTATTTTTCCTTGTATAGTTTCATATTCATTTTCTTCAGATATTTTTTTTACACTAGGTGATTTTTTTTCTGTTTTATTTGTGCTTGGAAGCATACTAACTTTTTTTGAAGTTTCAACTTTTTCATTTGTTGGTATCTTTACAAAATTAGTTAAATTTTCTGAATTTAGTTTTGCAATGTCACTAGAATCAACAACATCAACATTTGAAAATAGTGCTTCAAATTTCAATAAATGATCATTAGTCATTAACCTTATATTCCTAAAAAAGTGAGCACTTAACAAGGTATTTACAAGAATTGCCATGTCATTATACACAAAATCATAGTTATTTAAAAATGGATTAACATTAAAATATATTTTGGAATTTGAACTATTTGCAAACTCTAAAACTTCAATAAAAATATCATATGGAATTTCTTTTATAACATTTTCAAGGATAACAATAGTTGTATTAAGATTTTTTAAAGAATTGAGTTTATATATTGCATTTGTATCGGTAAATATACTTAGTTCGTTACTAACAATTGTAGCATAATCACTATAAAAAATAAGTGATGAAGTAGTCAAATACTTTTGCTTATTAGTATAACAAATTGAGTCCTTACCGATTTTTTTGCATGAGATAATTAAATTATTATTCATAGTGGCAACTAAAATTTTCTCTTTCATATGTTCAACTAAATACTTCAAAACAATATCATTATCTGCTAGAAATGACAATCTTTGAACTTTTTTATCATATGTAATTTGTGATAGATCTATTATATTACTCGAATATCTGTTGAATTCATAAAATGTATCATACTCAATAAATTTAAGATTTGGAAATGACAAAATTTTATTTATGATTTCATTTTTGTTAACAAATAGCTTAAATGTAAATTTTAAAATTTGACATTCAAACTCGTTTTCATTATTAAATGTATCTTTTAAGTACTGCTTAAATCTTGAAATATTACAACTAACTATAAAATCTGAAGTAAGTAATATTTTCGTTTTTGGCCTTGCTGTATGCGATGATTTTGATGGTTGGTTTTTCTTGAATCTTTCAAGTAGGGTAGGGTACGTTACATCTCCCTCAAATAACTTAGTTAAATAACGATAAAGCACTAATGAATTATAATAGCCCATTTCTTCAGCAAAATCAGTAACAGTTTTTCCATTATCAACAGCTTTTATAAATTCATCTTTGCTAAATCTTATATCATGAACTTTAACTTTAGTTTCAGAATTAATTTTTAAGCACCTTTTCAATTTTTCAAAAGTATCAGTATCGTTGTTACTTGCATTTTTAAGCATTCTAAATACTGCTACATGAATACTAATGTTATATTGCCGTGCTAGCTCCCATATTGTAAATTTCTCTTGATAGATAAGTTGTTCAAGTTCTTTTAATTCAACCAACATGAATATACTCCTCCTTATAACTGTATAGTAGGCAAATGTTATTACCACGATCATTTTATCAAAAAAAATAATATAAATCAAGTATTATGTAAATTTTATACTACTTTTGCTATATATTTTTATTTGACTAAAAATTATCTATATGATAAAATTACAGTAGGTGATAAGATGAATTTGTATACTTTAACCACTAGTCAAGATAATTGCAATAATTTTTTAGCATCTGGAGAATTGGTCGAAAAAAAATCTAAATTTATATCATATGTATATAGAATTTCAAATGAAGAAGAAGCAAATAAATATATCGAAGATATTAAAAAAAATAACAAAAGTGCTAGACACGTAGTTTATATTTATAACTATCTAAAAAATAATATCGTAAATTTTAGTTTTTCTGATGATGGTGAACCAAGGGGTACTGGAACTAAGGCAATATATGAATTGTTAGTAAAAGAGAATATAACAAATATATGCATAATAATTGTAAGATATTTTGGGGGGATATTACTTGGCGCAGGACCTCTGTCTAGAGCATATTTAAATTCTGCAAGAAACGCTATAATAAAATGTAATAAAAAAGAACTGTATAAATATATTGAAATGGAATATATAATTAGCTATCAAAGGTATCAACAAATAAAATCAAAATTAGATAATTATATGAAAAAAGAAGATATTAAGGAAGTAGATCTTAAATTTGATGAAAAAGTAACAATTTCTTTTAAAGCTAAGTCAGATATTGTAAGTAAAGTAAATAGCATGTTTTTATAGTAAGTGATAAATAAAATAATTTAATCTAAAAAGAATAAATGTTCATTTTTTTGTAAAAAGTTATTGACTTAAGAACATATGTGTGGTAATATATTAGTGTAAACATATGTTCTTGACAGAGGTGCTTTTATGAAAATAAAAAAAATAATCATAATCATATTATTAATAATAGTTTTTACAATAATATTTAAAAGTAATCACAAATACAGTTATTCTAATACTAAAGAAATGGTTGTTCAAAAATCAAATACTTTGTGGACTATTGCAAGTAATATATGCATAGGAGATGAAAATTTGAATATCCAAAAAGTTATAGCGGATATAAAAGAAATAAATAGTATGAAAAGTTGTGACATTTATGTTGGGCAAGTTATATATATTCCAGTATATAATGATTATATACAAAAAAACTGATGAGTATATTGCAAGAAACAATAATTAGCTCATCAGATATACTATATATTATTTAGTGGATTACTGTCCAAAGCATTTTTAACTTGCTCACTATCTATATGGGTATATATCTCGGTTGTTGATATACTCTCATGTCCAAGAATTTGTTGTAATGATCGAATATCAACGCCACCGTACTTATGCATTAACGTAGCAGCAGTATGTCTTAATTTGTGTGGGGAGTACTTTTTTGGATCAAGTCCAGATTGAATTATATATTTTTTTACCATCATTTCAACAGTACGTTTTCCAATTCTAGTGCCTCTTTTAGATATAAATAGTGCATCTTTATCTTTAATACCCTTTATTGAACTTCTTTTATTTAGATAGTCATCAATTGCTTTTTTACAGGCATTATTTAAATGAATAGATCTTTCTTTGTCACCTTTACCTACTACAGTTAAAATGTCGTTTCGTATGTTATACATGTTAATATTAACTAACTCTGATAATCGTAGACCACAATTTAAAAATAACGTTAGTATACAGAGATCTCTTTTTTCAAATTCTCCATTTACGCTATGGAGTAGGGATAAACTTTCATCTAAAGATAAGTACTTTGGAAGTCTTTTTGAAATTTTTGGCGTTTCTAACTCTACAGTAGGATTCTTATCTAATATTTTTTCTTTGAATGTTAAATAATTAAAAAATGATTTTAAAGCTGCAACTTTTCTTGCTCTAGTACTAGATTTATCTAAATTTACACTTGATAGATAATTTAAATATTTATATAAGTCATTTAATTGAATCATTTTTAAGAAATTTTTATCTAATTTTGTAATATCCGTTTTTTCAATAAGCTCTGGAGTAATATTTTTATCACTAATTTTATCTTCCTTTGTTATTTTTAGATATTTTAATGCATAACGTAAATCATAATAATATTCTTTTACAGTATTAGCAGATCTGCCTTTGATCGTTGACATATAATCTAAAAATGATTTCAAATATTGTGGTATATCTTCTTCATTATACATAATCATACCTCCAAGTAACATTATAAAACATTAAATGTTTTTTGTAAAGCTTAATAAAGACGAAAAATAAAAAAGATCATAGAATTAGAAAGCATAAAAAAGAAGTGACGGTGTAGTTAATTCGTCACTAAATTAAGCCTTAATATATCATTTATGTCATTTAGTTTTTCATCTATTTCATACAATTTTACTCTTATTATTGCTATTGATAATGTTTGCATTATATAATCTTTTTTAGCATCATTTTCTTTATTTTTTATATTATTATGTGTATTATCATCAAGTTCTATGAACAATATTGGTTTTGTGTTCTGATCGCAAATTGTAAAATCAATATGTTTACTTTTAATTCTATTAAAATCCGAATAATTATGTGTTGTTATGATATCAGCCAATCTTACTTTAGGAAAAATGACAAAATTGTACTTGTCAGTTATGTCTTTTAATTTATAATAAAAGTTAAGTTCATTATTAGTAAGTAATTTTGAATTTAATTTTCCGTTAAAGTTATAGTTATCATTTTGCCTACTATTAGTTGCGATACCATTAGTATTCAAATATAACTCTAAAAGTTTTAATATTGCTATTATAACTATTAAAAATATTATTATTCCCATATTTATCATGTACCTTTCTTTATTTTACCATGAAGTCATTTTAAAACTTTATACGTTTCCAACTTAGAAATATTTTATCATATTTTGTTGATTTATAGGTTACAATCACATGACAATTTTGTAATATAATTGTAACATTTTTTGCTTTTCAAATTGTATTTTATAATCTTTAGAATTCTTTTTGATTAGGGCAAAGTCTTTTAAATACTTGACATAATTTTATAAATTTACCATAATGATTTACATAACGTAGAAGAAAGGAGAAAGGATGTATGATTTTAGATTTATCAGAAAAGAATATTGTACGTATATTAAATTCAATTTCACTATTTATGATGATAATGAATGGATATCCAAGCAAAGAAAAAATGTTAATTTAAAATTTTATGGATTATAATAATTTTTATGATGATTACGAAGAACTAAGAATGTTACATAGATACATAAGTACTACAGCAAATTACGAACTATACAATAGGGAGAATGACACATTCTTTGAAGGGCAGAAGTTATTTTTGCAGAAGAAAAACTTTGAATATTTAAATAACAAAATGTATGATTTTAATATTGACAATAAATTAAAGATAGTGTAGAATATTAGTGGATTTGAAATTTTGTGTTTTTTTCTACATCTAACTGCACAAAATCAAAGTTTTGCGCAATAAGGTGTAGGAGTAAAATATATAGGCATACCATTTAATGCCTTACAACCACTTTACTTACAACCCTCTTATAGCTTACTATCAAATATCGTTTGACTGATGTTATTACTTTATATATATAATATTGTAATAATGTTAGTCTTGTCCCAGATTTTTTATCTTATTTCAATTCATAATTGAATCTTAACTGATTTTATAATTTATCCTTTATAATTTTATATTCAAATTATTTTTTATATTAAAATTTTACAAAAATCTCTAAAATCTTCAAATCACTATATTTGCCGTATTTTTGCAACAACAAACTATATGTCTTTAAAATAAAAACGCCTTAAAATCGATTCTCGTGCGTCGTTTTTTTGACCATTTTTTGCATATTTTAGAAATACCTGATTTATCAATATTTCACTAGCTTTATATAATATTTCTTATAAATTATATATTTAGGTTTTAACTTTTAAACATATAACTTGTTTAACTTTATATAAAAATGTCTTAAAAACGATTTTGAAGTGTCTAATTTATAAATAATATTATTAGTTTAATAATTACAGTCAATCCTTAAAAATTTATAAAATAATTATTGATTATATC
>HF991903.1:2624-11585 GCA_000433135.1 Clostridium sp. CAG:921 | reverse complement strand
ATTAGTTTCAAAAATCATAAATTTGTAAAAATAAAAGAAGACGAGTTAATAATCACAAAAAATAATCATATAGAGATAATAAGCAAAGAGCAATTTGAAAGAGTGCAAGATATAATTAAACATTCAGTAAAAGTAAATTCAAATAATGAATATGATATTTTTTCAGGATATTTGAAATGTGCAGAATGTGATAGTAATTTGACTATTAGAAAGAGCAAAGAATATACATATTATGCACATTCAGTAAAAGTAAATTCAAATAATGAATATGATATCTTTTCAGGATATTTGAAATGCACAGAATGTGATAGTAACTTGACTATTAGAAAGAGTAAAGAATATACATATTATGCATGTTCATCACATGTAAGAAAAAGAGGATGCAACAATAAACATACAGTAAGAAAAGATATTTTAGAAGAAAAGGTTATTACAGAAATAAATAATAGACAAGTTAAAAAAATAGATAAATTGAACAGAAAGTATATTTTTGATTTAATAAATATGATATATTTAAATCAAGATGGCTCAATAAAAATAGAGTTTAAAAGGAAATAAGGTGAGTAAAATGAATAATGAAAAAAGTTGTGCAAGTACAAGTATCAACTGGTATCCACGGGCATATGGTAAAAGCACAAAAGGAAATAAAAGAGTCGTTAAATCTTATAGATGTGATTGTAGAGGTATTAGATGCTAGGATTCCTATAGCAAGTCAAAATCCTATAGTTAATGAAATAGTTGGAGAAAAGCCAAGAATAGTGTTACTAAATAAGAGTGATTTAGCAGATGATATTCAAACTAAAAAATGGATAGGATTTTTTGAAAGTAAGAATATTTGTGCTATACCTGTAGATACATCAAAAAATAGTGATATTAAAAAGATAGTAGAAAAAATTAAAGAACAAGGTGAAATTGCAAGAAAAAGTAAAGGTATGAAAAAAAGAGAGTTTGAGGTAAAACCAATTGATAGGGCACTAATAATAGGTATACCAAATGTCGGAAAATCAACTATAATAAATAAAATTTCAAGCAAAAATAGTTTAGAAGTAGGAAATAAACCTGGCGTTACTAAGAAAAAGCAATGGATAAGAATAGAAAATAACATAGATTTATTAGATACACCTGGTATATTGTGGCCAAATTTATCAGACAATATGTCTGGAGTAAAATTAGCACTTACTGGAAATATAAAGCAAGAAGTTATAGATGCTGAAGAATTAGCATGCAGTGGAATACATATTTTAAGAAAAGTAGAAAAGTACTCTAAACTATTTGCTAATAAGTATAAACTTAATGAATTAGATATAAATATGACAGATTATGACGTGCTTGAGATAATTGGTAGAAAAAGAGGATGCATTGTTTCTGGTGGTGAAGTCGATATGGAAAAAGCTGCAAAATGCTTTTTAGAAGATTTTAAAAATGGAAAAATTGGGAAAATGACATTGGATGTGTTAGCATAGTTTTATGCTAACACACAATGAATGATCATTAAATAAGAAAGAAGGAAAATATGAATATAAATGAAGATTACATTTTTGTATGGCTTAGTAGTATAGCTGGCTTTAATTATTTATTATATATAAGACTTTTGAAGTTATATGGTAGTTGCATGCAGTTATTTTATAATACAAAAAATAGAGAAAAATTGAAAAAAGATTTAGAAAATGAATGTATATTTTTATCAAATCAATTACTTGATATGTTAACAAGTGAAAATTTAAAAAAAGATAGTTTTTTTATCTACAAATTTTTATTATCAAAGAATATAAAAATTATTTCAATAAATTCAAAAAAATATCCAAGAAAGTTGTTTAATTTGTTTATACCACCACTTTGTATACTATTAAATAGAGACATAGATTTTGAAAAAAATAAATGTATATACTTACATTATGATAACGATTTTAGTATATATGGAAAAAATATTTATGTAGATGTTAGTATGTATCTTAGAAATAAAAAGGTATATAAGATAGGATTAAAAGAAGAAAATGCAGATATTGTAGTAAAATCAATCGATTTTAAAGAAATAGAGAAAATTAGCAAAATAAAAAATGAAGAGAAAAATTATATTTTTGTCATCTCAAATGCTAATTATAATTTTTTTGAACTAGAAATATTAGCTGGATTAATTGATTTATGCATAATACCAGAATTTGCTTATGAAAAAAAGCCATATATAAAGTATTTGATTGACATATTGGCAAATGATTCAAAAGATATTTTAGTAGCACCACGGAAATATTTATTCAAAGTATAGTTATTTTTCAAATTATTTATTAAAAGAAGGTGCAGAGATCTTTTTAGGAAAAAACGATATAAAAAAGTATTTATGACAATTAAAAAATTATAACTTGTCTTCCTAAATTTATTTTTTTATAATTCAAAAAAACATTTACAAAAGCTAAAAACTAGTATATAATAGTTTATGTATAAACAAAGGAAAAGAGGTTGGGAAAATGCAAAGATTACAGATAGATCCTGATGAAAATCTAACCAGAAAAGAGTACTTAAAAAGAAAGAAAAAGGAAGCTGGTAAGCTAAAGCGAAAAAGTAAATTAAAATACGTAGCAATTACGTTGGTTGTTTGTATTTTGAGCATATATGTATTTACACAATTTTTTATATATAACAGAGAAAATAATTTTAAATATATTGAAGGAGAAGATGTTAGTAACCAAAAAATATATAATGTATATTATGTAACAGAAGGTTATACATATGATCCTGTATATTCGTTAAATAGTATACATTCAGATGGATTTAGTGATAAGCTAGTTTATTCTAATAGTGGAATTACAAATGTTTGTGTATCTGAAAATTATATATACGGAACAAAAGAAGATGGATTATATAGAATAAAAAAAGATACTAAGGATATGGAAACGTTAGTAGAAAAAAATGTTTTAAAATATAAGTTAGATGGGGATAGAATTTATTACATAAATAAAAACGATGGAAAACTTGAATACTATGATATAAATAGTGAAGAGATTGGTGATTTAGGAATTTCTAATGTAACAGAACTTCTTGTAGATGAAAACAATATATTTACTGTTCAAGATGAGAAAACTAAAAAGGTACTTATAAGGTATGATAAAAATGGACAGGATAAAAAAGTTTTATCTGGAGAGGAAAATGTATCATATATAGTTTCATCTGATGAAAAGATATTCTTTGTAAATAAAAAAGATGGAAATAAAATATATTTTTTGAATAAAGATGGAAGCCAACTAGAAAAATTTGCGGATATTTCTAGTGTTTATGATAAAGGTGTTATAAAGGAAATAGACGGTCAAAAGTACATGTTTGTTCAAGGCAATTATCTTTATTATATAAATGTTGATGATGGAGACAATCTATATAGAATAAGCCTTGAAACTAAAGAAACAGAAAAAGTTATATCTGCTGGTGTAGAACTTTTAAATAATGTAGATGATACTGTTTTTTATAAGATGAAAGGCGAAATGGGAGTATATTTATATAATTTTGATACTAAATTTATGGCACAAATTACTAAAAGAAAGCTAAAAGAGTTTATAGTTGATAAGTATGACAAAATCGAAGAAAATTCGAAAGATAGCAGTAATCTTTCTAAAAACTAAGGAGAAATATTACAATGCTTGTAAATGTAATAGTACTAGTATTTTTTATATTTTTAAAATTCATATTTAGTGCTTGTGATAGTGCTTTTGCTTATGTAAATAAATATGTAATTTTGCAAAAGGCAAAGTCTGGAGATAAGAAGTCTATAAGTATTAAAAAGTTGCTTCAAAATAAAAGCAAAATGTTTGGAACTATAAAGGTCGCAATAACACTTATTGAATTTTTTATGAGTGCTTATGCAGCTGAAGCTTTCATATCTTGGATTAAGTATTATGTGTCAGCTTTAGTAGTAGAATATGATATTGTAACAAATGTTTCGATGGTTATATTAACATTTATACTTTCGTACTTTTCAATTGTATTTGGAGATATAATTCCAAAAAGAATTGGAATGAACTTCCCAGAAAAAACTTTAAATAGACTAATATACCCACTTTTAATTGTGTCTTTTCTAATACGTCCATTTGAGTTTATATTAGAAAAAACTACAGATTTATTTTGCAAAATGTTTGGAATATTACAAGAACCAGGTGATAAACTTACAGAACAGGAGTTAAAGTATATAATATCTGAAAGTAAGGATGATGGCGTGATAAATACTAAATCAAAACAAATTTTACTAAATACATTAAAATTTGATGATCTTATGGTAAAAAATGTAATGATAAAACGTGATAATGTAGACTTTATTGATGTAAATTCGAGTCCAAAGTCTATTGTTGCAAACTTTAAAAAATATAAATTTACTAGAATACCAGTTTATGACAAAAATACTGATAATATTGTTGGAATATTAAATGTAAAAGATATTTTATATTACTACTCAAATAAAGTAATAAGAGATGAATTAAATATCAAACCACTTCTTAGAAAACCATTTTTTGTAAGTAAAAATGAAAAAGTGGAGGATGTATTTGCAATAATGAAATTAAATGTAATATCAATGGCAATTGTACTAGACAAAAATTCTTCTGTAGAAGGAATTATAACCGTTGAAGACATTGTTGAAAAGTTAGTTGGAGACATTTTTGATGAATTTGATAAAAAATAATTAGGAGTTGAAAATATGAAAAAAGAAGGTATATCTTTAATTGTTTTAGTTATAACGATTATTGTAATGATAATACTTGCTTCTTCAGTGTTATTTAGTTTAAATAACAATAATACAATAACAAATGCAAGTATAGCAAGACAAATGAACAATGCAAATGAGTTAAAAGATGAAGTTGAAATGTACAGAAATTCAGCAGTTTCTGAGGGAAAGGAAGGAGTAGAGACTTTTCCTATTTTGAAACAATCAAGTGGAAATTATGAAACAATGTCATCTAAGGCAACTGCTGATTCAAAATATATTTTAAATCTTGCCGAAGATTTAAAAACTGCTCTTTGTAATTTGGCTAAAGAATATGGTGAGACTGTTACATCGAATCTTAATGATAAATCTAATTATTCTAACTTTTACATAATAAATTCTAAGCTTATAAATAGTACTAAGTCATTTAATACCGATGTGATTGTGTATGTTGGAAGTGATAAATACACCTTAATTTCTCTTGAAAAAGGATATTATACAAGTGAAGAAAATGAAAGTTATATAATAACTACAATTAGCACTAATAAAACTGGTATAATGTAGTAACAAAATAAAAAGTAAGCTTAGGATGAAAATCTTGAGCTTTTTTGTATGTTATTGTTTTTATTTTAATGTGACGTATGAGAAGTTTTATTAAATGAAAATATAATTATATCTTAAATGTGAGTAAATGAGTTTACTAAATACTACTATTGTCAGTAATGGCGTATTTTAGCTAATTTCTTTCATTTTTCTTGAATTTTGCATATATATGTAATATAATGTACTAAGTGTGTTATGCCATGAAAGGTGATAAAATGAAAAAAGTAAAGTTAATATATAATTCTGGAGCTGGTCAGAGCAAATTTAAATATTTCTTAGATACAATTATTGAAAAATTTATGCAAAACGGCTGTGAAGTATCTGTTTTTAGAGCTGCTAAGAAAACTAATTTATATGAATACTTAAAAGATTGCGATAGCGAAGGTGTTTATGCTATTGTAGTGGCTGGTGGAGACGGTACTATAAATAGGGTAGTAAATGTTATAATGAAAAATAACATAAAAACGCCTCTTGGTGTTATACCTGCTGGCACATCAAATGATTTTGCAAAGCACATAAAGATGCCAAATAACTTTTCGGATTGTATTGATAAAATATTAACTGGTAATGTACAAAAAGTAGATGTAGGTCTTGCAAATGATAAATATTTTATCAATGTATGTTCGGCAGGACTCTTTACAAATGCATCACAAAAAGCAGATGTAAATTTAAAAAATACCATTGGTAAATTGTCTTATTTTATTACTGCAGTAGATCAGTTTTTTAAATTTAGACCGTTTGATGTAAGAATTGAAACTAAAAAGGAAACTTTTAATGAAAAAATAAATCTTTTTTTAATATTTAATGGAAGTAGTGCAGGTGGAATAGATAAATTTACTGATAACTCAAGTATACATGATGGTTTGCTTGATGTACTTATTATAAAAAAATGTAAAATAACTGAGGTACCAAACTTACTTGCAAAAGTATTTGCAGGAAAACATTTTGACGATGAACATATAATTTATTTAAAGGAAAAATGGATAAAAATAACAAAAACAAGAGGCAAGTGCGATGATCCAGATGTAGATGGCGATGAGGGGCCAAAATTTCCTTTAGAAGTAACATGTGTAGAAAATGGTCTTAATATGTTTTTATAATAGTTTGAAAATAAATAATATAAAATATTATATAGAATATTTGGGTGTTTAATGTGAATAATAATTTAGAAGTTATGGAAAAAGTAAAAAATCAAATGCGAAAGCAACAAAGTATACTTTCCGATTTTGCAACAAAGTATTCGTGTGCAATAAGATTAAAAGAAGAAAAGAAAGATATAAGACTAGACTTTGCAAGAGATATAGATAGAATAATACATTCACTTGCTTATACTAGATATTTAGATAAGACACAAGTGTATTCTGATAGTGATAATTTTGATATTTCTAAGAGAATGACTCATGTACAGTTTGTAAGTAGAGCATCTAAGACTATTGCTAGGAGCTTAGGTTTAAATGAAGATTTATGTGAAGCTATTGCTCTTGGACATGATGTAGGACACGCACCATTTGGGCATTTTGGCGAAAGCGTACTAAATAATATATCAAAAGAAAGAACTGGAAGATGTTTTGCACACAATTTGAATAGCGTTAGAATATTAGAATATGTAGAAAAAAATGGTAAAGGCTTAAATTTAACTTTGCAAGTCTTAGATGGAATTATGTGTCATAATGGTGAATTTATAAGGGCAAAATATGCTCCAATAAAAAAGAATAAAGCTTTTTTTATAAATGAATATAATGAATGTTTAAATGATGAAAAGAAGATAAAGAGATTAGTACCTATGACCTTAGAAGGCTGTGTAGTTAGAATATCTGATGTCATTGGATATATTGGTAAAGATATAGATGATGCAAAGAATATGGAAGTATTTGACATTTCTACTATTCCTAGTTCTGTTAGAAATGTACTTGGAACAAAAAATGTTGATATAATGAATAATATAATTCTTGATGTAATAGAACAAAGTTATGGCAAAGGATATATCCAAATGTCAGAAGAAGTATTTGAACAAGTAGATATATTAAAGAAGTTTAACTATGAGAATATTTACAAAAAAGCTTTAAATAAATCTCAAGAAAAATATATTAAGACGATGTTTAATAAACTATATGATTTGTATTTGTTAGCGTTGCAAAAAGAAGAAAAAGTGATTAGCATTTACGATAATTTTTTGCTAAAGATGAGTGATGAATATATAAAAAATACTACGAATGAGGAAAAAGTACTAGATTATATTGCTATGATGACTGATACATCTCTTGAAAAAGAGTACTTGAAATATTATAGTTAAATATATATGTAAAAATAAAATGAAAATGTTAAATAAGAGTAAATAAGTGTAAACAAAATGGCGTATAATAGCTATAAAAACGATATAAATATTGTAATAAAAGGAGAGGAGATTTTTTATGTATAATAAAAGTACAGATGAAAAATGGCAAAAGAAATGGGAAAAAGAAAAAATAGCTAGTTTTAATAAAGAAAAAGTTGGAAAAAAGTATTATTGTCTGGAAATGTTTTCATATCCGTCTGGTGCAAAACTACATGTTGGACATTGGTATAATTACGGACCAGTTGATACGTTTGCAAGATTTAAAAAAATGCAAGGATATGAAGTGTTTCAGCCAATGGGATTTGATGCATTTGGACTACCAGCTGAAAATTATGCTATAAAAACTGGTGTACATCCTTATGATTCAACAATGAAAAACATTGATACTATGGAAAATCAATTAAAAGCTATGGGAGCTATGTTTAATTGGGATGCTGAGGTAATTACTTGTAAAGAAGATTATTATAAATGGACTCAATGGTTATTTTTAAAACTTTATGATATGGGACTAGCATATAGAAAAAAAGCTAATGTTAACTGGTGTCCTAGTTGTAATACTGTACTTGCAAATGAGCAAGTTATAAATGGTCTTTGTGAAAGATGTAGTAGCGTTGTAATAAAAAAAGATCTTACTCAGTGGTTTTTCAAGATAACAGATTATGCAGAAGAATTATTAGATGGACTTAAGGATTTAGACTGGCCAGAAAAAACAAAAAAGATACAAACAAATTGGATTGGAAAGTCAACAGGTTCAATAGCTACATTTAAGGTCGCAGATAAAGATTTATCATTTGATGTGTTTACTACAAGAGTTGATACAATATGTGGTGTTTCATATGTGGTAGTTGCACCAGAGCATGAGATTGTAGAAAAAATTACAACCAAAGAACATAAAGAAGAAGTTGAAAAATATAAACAAAAATGTATGCTTGTAACTGAAATTGATAGGATGGCAGAAGATAGAGAAAAAACTGGTGTATTTACTGGTAGTTATGCTGTAAATCCTGTAACAGGTAAAAAAGTTCCAATATGGATAGCAGACTATGTATTATCAACATATGGAACTGGGTGTGTTATGGCTGTCCCAGCACATGATGAACGTGATTATAAATTTGCTAAGAAGTATAATTTAGAAATTAATCAAGTAATAAAAAAAGATGAAAACGAAAAATCAGACGTTGTTTGCAATATAGAAAAAGAAGCATTTACAGAGCATGGAATATTAATAAATTCTAAGCAGTTTGATGGACTTAGAACTGATGAGGCAAAAAAGAAAATAACAGAATACTTAAAAGAAAAAAAATTAGGTGATTTTAAAGTAAATTATAGATTACGTGATTGG
>HF991903.1:916-2608 GCA_000433135.1 Clostridium sp. CAG:921 | reverse complement strand
AGATTACGTGATTGGCTAGTTTCACGTCAAAGATATTGGGGAGCACCTATACCTGTAATTTATTGTGATGATTGTGGAATTGTTCCAGTTCCTGAAAAAGATTTACCTGTAAAACTTCCATATAATGTTGAATTTAAACCAGATGGTAAGAGTCCTCTTGCAAAATGTGATGAGTTTGTAAATACTGTTTGTCCAAAATGTGGTAAAAAAGCAAGAAGAGAAACTGATACACTTGATACATTCGTATGTTCTTCATGGTATCAATTTAGATATCCTGATAACAAAAATAGTGAAAAAATATTTGATACAGAGTGGATCGATAAAATGCTACCTGTTGATAAATATGTTGGTGGACCAGAACATGCAGCAATGCATTTATTATATGCTAGGTTTATGACAAAAGTTTTAAGAGACGCAGGATATACAAAGGTATCTGAGCCATTTAAATCATTAGTTCATCAAGGATTAATACTTGGACCAGATGGAAATAAAATGAGTAAATCAAAAGGAAATGTAATATCACCAGATGACTATGTAAATAAGTATGGATCAGATGTATTTAGAATGTATTTAATGTTTGGATTTAGCTATACAGAAGGTGGACCATGGAGTGAAGATGGTGTTAGTGCTATGTCTAAGTTCATAATGAGACTTGAAAGAATTCTAGATAAAATAAATGATAGTTATAATAAAAAAGATTTAGAAAAAAAGCAATTATCAAAGGAAGATAAAGAATTACTTTATATTTTTAATACATCATTAAAGGATATTATATATGATCTTGAAAATATGCAATTTAATACTGGAATTGCTAAGATAATGGAGATAACTAATGCATTATATAAGTATGATAATGAGGTTGGAGAAACTATGAAAAATACGGCTTTGCTAATTAAAGTTGCAAATAAATTTATACAGGTATTTGCACCATTTGCACCTCATTTTAGTGAGGAAATGTGGCATAGATTTGGAAATGATGGTTCAGTATTCTTGACAGATTATCCAACAACACAAGATGAATACTTGCAAAAGGATATAATTGAAATACCAGTTCAAGTAAATGGAAATTTGAAGTTTAAAATTGAAGTTGCTAAAGAGGCTACAAAAGAACAAATAGAAAAGGCTGTAATTGAAGATGCAAGATTAAATCAGTATACAAATGGAAAACAAATAAAAAAGATTATTGTTGTAGGAACTAAAATAGTAAATATAGTTGTAGGGTAAGGAGGTATGATTATTGAGTAGTATGATTAATAATTATACATTGCTAGCAAATATAGGTATGTGTTTTTTAGGTTTTATAATTGGAATGCTTGTATTTAGACTTTTTATGGAAACAAGAATAAGAAAAAGTAAGCTTGTAAGTAAGCAAGCATATACAGATCAATTAACAGGTAGAGGAAATCGTTATATGTTTTTATCTATACTTGATAAATTAATTGCTAAAAAGAAAAAATTTGCTGTGTGCTTTATGGATTTAGATGGATTTAAGCAAATAAACGATTCTATGGGACATGACGCTGGAGATGAGCTACTAGTTGCACTTGCAAATGCTTTTGAATTAAAACTACCAAAAAATGCGACTGCATATAGGCTAGGCGGTGATGAGTTTGCTATTGTGATTGAAAAAATAAAAACTACAGAGGATGTTACGAATGTTTTAGATGATTTAAAAGAATATTTTAAGACACC
>HF991903.1:0-903 GCA_000433135.1 Clostridium sp. CAG:921 | reverse complement strand
ATTTTAAGACACCTTTTATAATTGACAATACAAGTATATCATTACAATATAGTCTTGGAATTTCAATGTATCCTGAGGATGCTACAACAAGACAAGAACTTGTAATGTATGCAGATGATGCAATGTATTATATAAAAGAACATGGAAAAAATGATTATTATTTTCATAATAAAGTTTTAAGAACTAAAATTGAAAATAAAAATAAGATGCAAAATGATCTTAAAGTTGCATATGAAAATAAACAATTTGGAGTTGATTTTCAACCAAGAATTGATGTAAATGACACTAGTAAATTATGCTTTGAAGCATTGCTTTATTGGAATCATCCTGTACTTGGAAAGATAACATCTGCTTATTTTATAAAGCAAGCAGATGAAATGGCACTTACTATAAAACTTGATCAGTATGTATTAGAGGAAACATGTAAAAAACTTAATTATTTTAAGCAAAATGGGCATAATAACGTAAAATTATCTGTTAATATATCTAATAGGCATTCATATAAGAAAAACTTTGTTGATAAGCTTTGTAACATACTAAATGAATATAAAGTAGATCCGGGTGATATACAAATTGAATTGATTGATACAATAGAAATAGCAAAAATAGAAAATTATAAATTAATGTTTGAAAAATTAAAAGAATGCGGAGCTGATATAATAGTAAATAATCTTGAAATTACATATGAGGCGATGAATTTATATATTGATTTACCTATTGATGAGGTAAAATTAAGTTCTAGATATACATTTAATGATTCTAATATGGAAAATGAAGTTGTTGAAAATGTAATAAATTTATGTAAGGCTTTAAACTATAAAGTGATTATGACAAAACTTGAAACAGAGAAGGAACTAAATTTAGCAATAAAAAAAGGTGCTGATAAGATTCAAGGCAATGTGT
>HF991902.1 GCA_000433135.1 Clostridium sp. CAG:921 | reverse complement strand
CTCAACAATTTCTTCTAAAGCTTCTTTTTCAAAAACAAGTTCAACATTATCCATTTTAAGGAGCTTTTGATATTGCTTAATTAGAGCATTTTTTGGCTTAGACAAAATTTCAATTAGAGCGTCTTTTGTCAAAGAGTTTAAACTAGTAATAATTGGCAAACGACCTACAAGTTCAGGAATTAAACCAAATTTTACTATATCATGTGGTAGTACATTAGAAAATATTTTACCAATATCTATATCCTTTTTAGATTCCACTGTCGCACCAAATCCCATAGTCTTAGTTTCCATTCTAGTTTGAATTATTTTCTCTAGTCCATCAAAAGCTCCACCACATATAAACAATATATTTGTTGTGTCTACTTTTATAAATTCTTGTTGAGGATGTTTTCTTCCACCTTGTGGCGGAACATTAGCTACTGTTCCTTCAATTATTTTAAGTAACGCTTGTTGAACACCCTCACCACTTACATCTCTGGTAATTGATACATTTTCAGACTTTCTGGCAATTTTATCTAACTCATCAATATACACTATTCCTCTTTCAGCTTTTGAAACATCATAGTTTGCTGCTTGAACAAGTCTAAGCAAAATGTTTTCTACATCTTCGCCAACATATCCTGCTTCTGTAAGAGTTGTTGCATCTGCAATTGCAAAAGGTACATGTAAAATCTTAGCAAGAGTTTGAGCAAGTAAAGTCTTTCCACAACCAGTAGGACCAAGAAGTAAAATATTTGATTTTTGTATTTCTACATCATCAATTCTATTCATATT
>HF991901.1 GCA_000433135.1 Clostridium sp. CAG:921 | reverse complement strand
TTTGGCGGACTGATTTGGACCATAGGAATTTTCAATGCTTTTATCACATTTTATAAGCAGGGAGAATTCAAATGGTCGGGTATGATTCTCCCGAATAAAGGAGGAACATATGGCGGGTCAGAAGGAAAAGGGCTGTCACCGGATGCTGTTTTGAAGCATTACTGGAATGGCAATGAGGAGTTTGCAGATCTTTTCAATGCAGTGTTATTTGAGGGCAGGGAAATCATAAAACCGGGGGAACTGGAGGCAGCAGATACGGAGCAAACAATGGTATTAAAGCACCGGAAGGATGTGGAGAGCGTAAAAGCCGCCAGAGATGTCATTAAAATTTGCAAGAAATCTACGGTGTATGGCGTACAACTGGTGCTGCTTGGATTGGAAGCACAGGAGCATGTGCATTATGCCATGCCGCTGCGTGTGATGGGATATGATTATGCTTCCTATAAGAAGCAGTATGATGGTAATGCTAGGAAATATAGGGCTGGAAAAGGTAAGGCTGAAACTAATAGAGAAGAAAAAGACAGGACTGGAGAGGGCAGGGCTGGAACTGATAGAGAGGGAAAAGATAAGGCAGATGTACGACTAAGCGAGGATGAATTCCTGTCGAGAATGAAAAAGGAAGACCGTTTTATTCCGGTCATTACAGTAGTGATTTACTATGGAGAAAAGCTGTGGGATGGGG
>HF991900.1 GCA_000433135.1 Clostridium sp. CAG:921 | reverse complement strand
AAAAAAAGAGAAGGAACAACAATTCCACAGGTAAATGCAAATAACAAAAAATATAAAGGAAGAATATTAAGGGCAGATGAACCATTAAATTTGTTTGTAGGAAATGTAACAACATGTTGTCAAAAATCAGGAGATGTAGGAGAAGGATCAATGCAACATGGATCAACAGAAAGAAATGGAGCAATATTTGTAATAGAAGAAACAGGCACAAATGCAGTAGTAGGGCAATCATGGGTATGGAGAAATAATGGAAGAATATGTTTTGATAATATAGAGATAAATGATGATATACATAAAAAAATGTCAAATGAAGACGAAAAAGAGATACTAGAAATATATCAAGAAGCAGGAGAAAAAGCAATAAGAGCGGATAAAAAGGTAATGGAAGGATTACTAAAAGAAGGAAAAATAAGTCAAGAAGTATATGACGAAGTAGTATTAAAGGAAGTAACAGTTGGACTTAATATGTATAACGATTTAAAAGAAATGGAATATAGATTAAAGGATGGAAGATTAAAAGAAGCCAAAGAAATAATACTGCCAAAAGAAGAGAAAAAAATATATAAAGGTGAATCAGCGAGCGGAAATGCCTGGATAGATTCGGGTGAAAAGCAAGTGATATTGGCATCGATGGAAGAAATAGAAAAAGAAGAAATAGAAAAAAGAAGAAAAGGAAAGAAAAAAGAGGATATAGAAGTACCAGTAATATATGAAAATATGAGGGAAATAGTGGGATGTAAAGGAAATAAAATATATAGAGAGTATGTAGAAAAAATAAAAAAAGTAGAAGGAGCAGTGTTTAGAAAAGAGCAACAAGTATTACAAGATTGTGATAATTATGAGGAAATAGCAGAAAGGTATGAAATAGATCCAAAGAAAATGGAAGTAAGTTTAAGT
>HF991899.1 GCA_000433135.1 Clostridium sp. CAG:921 | reverse complement strand
ATTTATGATAATAGTAGAAAATGTTATTATTTAGACTACGACTAGTTAAAATTACAATAACTATTTCAAAACGACTTGTAACTTTACTTGGTACATTTTCTATAATTTTAAAATTTTACTTAGTCTAAACAGTAACTAAAAAATACATTAAATAAGAAATTAAATATTTGTATTTCCTTGAAAAAATATATGTTATATAATATAATCTGATTATACATGTGTAGAGGTGAAATATATGATGGATGATATTGAAAATTATGATAATATTTCTATTGCAGGAATTCAAAAAAGTTTAGATAGTGTATTTGGTGCAATAGATTTTAACAAGTATAGCCAATATGTAAAGTTAAGAGTAAATGATTTTTGTGCTCAAAACGGATATATAATGGACCAAGCTTTTGATGGAAGTCATGAGCAAAGATTAGTTGTAAGTGGAGATATTATTGGACAGATTTCTCTTTCAGATCCTGATAGAGATTCAAAAATTCAAGCAATAAGTGATAACATTAATTCAATTTATGATGGTGTAAATAAAAAAATAAAGGTAGACTTTGATAATGAAAAACGTAGATCTATAGAATCTATGATTGGTGCTGCCAATTATAAAATAAAGGAGTTTGAAGAAAAAAAGCAAGAAAGACAAGATGAAATAAATTTAATAGAACTTGAAAAAAGTACG
This sequence comes from Clostridium sp. CAG:921, assembly GCA_000433135.1. Lineage (GTDB taxonomy): Bacteria > Bacillota > Clostridia > TANB77 > CAG-465 > CAG-465. The sequence continues at coordinate 540 of HF991899.1, read as the reverse complement.
TTAGAAGCAGAAATTGATGATATTAAGGCTTTACATGGTGGTAATATACCTTCTGCACAAGATGAAGATTTTGCAAAATATGATGAGGTTAGCAAGTCATATGCAGAGTGTGAAAAAAGAATAAATAAATTATCAGCAGAATTTAGTAATCAGGAAAATGCGATTTTACTTTATAAAAAGACAGTAGAAAATATAAAAAATAAGTTAAAGGAACATAATATTGATATCGATATTACTAAGACACTAGCACCAAAGGAAAAAGAGAAAAATGTAGAGAAAAATAAAGAAGCTAAAAGTGTTAAAAGTAGTGAGTTTGAGCAGATAGATAATAATCAAATGCAACCAATGCAACCAATGCAAATTCAACTACCACAACAAAATCAAGCATATCAACAGCCTAATATGCCAACAAATCAAATTCAAAATCAAGATCAAGCCGAAAATTCTGAAAAAGTAAAAAATCAAGTAATTAGCAATTTTAGAGAAAAAATTCCAGAATTATCAGATGAAGAGAAGAAAAAAAGGGTAATGGCAATAATA
>HF991898.1 GCA_000433135.1 Clostridium sp. CAG:921 | reverse complement strand
CACTAAGCACATGTGGAAGCCATAGTCGCAAAGGGCATAGCCACCATCGTCATTCAAACCGCACAAGCCCGTACCCGTATAATTCCAATCGCCACCACGAGGAAAGAACGCCTCTTGTGTGTTATCCTCGCCTGCTTCTAAATATTGATTAAACCATCCTCTTATTGTTTTTGGATTTCCATCTTCTTTAGACTCAGTTACTTTTGATAACTCCCATATTGCATCACCAAATATCTTATTAAATGCTAAGTAATCATTGTTAAAATCATATATTCCGCCATTACCAGAATATGAAGGATATGCTGTTGCAAGATACGTACTAGTACCATTAGCAAATGCACTACCGTAAGAAAGACTTCCACCTTTTACATATGATGTAGTATAATCTGCAAGGCATCCTCCCATATCATAAATGCCATATATATTTCCTGTAGTACTTGATTTAGTTCCACTACCAGTAGTACCAGAACTTACATTATTCCATGCGTAAGAAGTACCATTAGTTCCAGTTATACTATCCACTAAGCTATCTGTATCTGTGTAATTACTATATATGTTTTGTTCAGTTCTTGCAGAAGGTGAAGTATATCCTGTAATAGAAGATATCTTCCATGACGAATTATTTGGGTTTGATACAGGACTATTTGCTATATTATCCCAAGTTGCAAGACTTAGATTATTTCTATACTTTTCATTACTACTTGAGCCACTTCCATTTGAATATCCATATTCACTTATTGAAAGATAAGCAACAGCACCCCATTCACTGTTTTTCATCATATGTGAATTTGATTTTGAAGTTAAGCCATATGGATTTCCTGATGCTGACACTGCAAGCGATAAGTTATAACATTGTGAAGCTGTTACATAGTTATATGCAAATTTTCTTCCTTTAAATATAGGATAGTAATAATTACTTACTGATGATACTTTTTTAGTTGTATCATTTTCAGTTGTAGCAAAACCAGCTTGGAATTTTGCAACCCAAATTCCTTTTATTTCACTACGCCACTCACCATTACTATAACCATTTTTACTTCCGTTTGTAAACGCTGGATGAACAACATAATCTTGATAACCAGAATCTGTTATTACTCCACTGTCATTTCCATTTTTAGCAGTTAATATTGATCCATCATCCTTTTCGCCTTGATATGTATTTCCTTGCATAAATACAACATCCATAGTTCCATTTATATCATGAAATCCACTTGTTATTTTATACGCAAATCTAGGAATCCATACAAACATTGAGCCAAGTTCAGATTCTAAAACTTGAGTTCCAACAGCAGCACTAGCATCATATTTCCCATCACAAAGCATTACATTTGCCCATTTTTTTTCTTGTTTGTCATAGTTATACCACTCTTCATCAGTTTTGCTACATATTACCCAGTTTTTACTTGATGTGTCATACTTTACTGGTATCATTCCATCTGTCAATTCTGGCTCATTTGCTAAACTTTCACTTGGAACAGTATCAGCACCGTAAATTCTACCACCAGTTTCCATAACAAGCTTTCCTTGACTATTAACATACCACTGAGTTTGACTACCATATACAGGAAGCTTACAACCAGTATAAAAAGTAGTATCTGTATCTTCTCCCTCATCAAATATAATTGTTCCACTAAGACCAGCAAGATCACTTGATATCCACTTAACCTCACCTTCAACCTCACTTACATTAGCAGTTTTTTCTGTAATTTTTCCAGTTTTAGTTTTAGCACTAGATTGATGCCTTAGTGCCACTTTTTGCAAAGCCAAATCAAGATAAGATTGCATAGTATCTAAGTCAGTAGTATACCTAGCACTACTAGCATTGGTTATTACATTATTATTATTTAAACTCATAACCACAGCAGCAGCCAAGATAATAACAACAACAATAGTAATAACAAGAGTAATCAAACTAATACCATGATTATGAGTTAGTTTTTGAAAAAGGTAATTTTTACAAGAAATTGAGTTAGTTTTCATAAATATGCCCTCCATAAAATATAATAATATAATTTGTAAAAAACGACAAATTATACTAAAAATAGTGTATAGTAAAAAAGGAAAATAAGCAATGGAAAAATTTAGTAAATAA
>HF991897.1 GCA_000433135.1 Clostridium sp. CAG:921 | reverse complement strand
AGTAATTGAAAATCTAAAACCTAATAAAGATTTAACTGGCATTTTAAAAGACTTTAAATATACAGTTAAATTAGGACAGATTAAAACTATCTTGCACACCAACCTACAAGTAGTAATACCTACTGAATATCAAGTTACATATCCTATCACTTTTACAATACTTGAATACAAAGTTAATGAAATATACAAGGTGCCAAAAAATAAATTAATTAACACTATTAAAAAAAGAAAGAAAAGATAAAAATGAAAGTTACTTATACAAGAAAAGGAGATTATTTATTACCAGATTTATATTTAGAAAAATGAAAAAATTATGGAAGGCTTGGAAGATATTGAATATTAAGATTACACTTTATTGCACAAAACAAGCAAGCACTTTATGAAACATTATTGATGAAAAATAAATTAACTCATCATCTTTTTTTAGAAAGTAGATCTTGTGAGAATTATTATGAAGAACTAATGGAAAATTATATTAAAAATGATGAAAGACTATCTGAAAAAAACAAAGAATTAAATCCATTTAATTGGACAAAATTAATGAACAATTACAAAAATACAGCAGAAGAAATTGTCTTAAATGA
>HF991896.1 GCA_000433135.1 Clostridium sp. CAG:921 | reverse complement strand
TACAAGTAAGCAAGAAATCACCAATTCCTGCATATGAAAAAATTGTATCGGACCTTCCACCAAGTATTGCTATCATTATTCGTAAATCATTACTAAGATTTGCAAGCAATGCAGCTTTCGTAGATTCTGACTTATTGCACTGATTAATAATTCCCATAAGTATTGCAAATACATTTTTGGCTGAAGCAGCAACTTGTACGCCTTTAATATCATTGGTTATCTTAACAGATATATTCTCATTTTCAAGTGCAATTTTTAATGTCATTTGTGATTCCACATCCTTTGAAGCGATTACTAAACCTATCTCATTGCCACTAGCTAGTTCTTTTGCAAATGAAGGTCCAGATAGCATACAAACTTTAGAAGTTTCAATTTCATCCTTTACGACTTCATCCATAAATAAATTTGTATTTTGTTCAATACCTTTAGACACTATACAAATAATTTGCTCATCAGTTATATACCTAGAAAGCTCTCTAGAAATACTTCTAACAGCCAACATTGGAACTGCCAATACTACTACCTTTGCATCCAATATTGCTGTTTGCATATTCATTGATATTTCAATCTTTTCATCTAACTTTACACCAGGTAAAGTATCAATATTTTCACGATGTTTTAGTAAACCATTATATTCATTTTGAAACTTCGTCCAAATTACGACTTTATTATCATTAAAACAAAATGTATTTGCAAGAGCAATTCCATAGGCTCCTGCTCCAAGCACTGAAATTTTCATATTTTCAAACCTCTCTAAATTTACTTTTCTACGGTAACATCTTGTTGCTGTAGTTTTCCCTCATCATTAATTTTATATATAAGTTTCACTTTTCCAACGTTCTTTTTAACAGTATCATTATTTGCATACAATAAATTTTGTATACAAATAAATTCCAAAACTCCATCATCATCAACATCTTCTAAGTAAAAACTACTATATTTATTTGCCATATACGTAATCCTATAATTATCTTTATTTACAGTTTCTTGATCTGAAAAATCAAGAACATATTCATCTTTTTTTTCAATCAAATACTGTCTATTATAGTTGTCAAGCACTATTTTAAGCTTAGTTTGCTCATCTTTTAAAAAAGATGCATTAATTGTATATCCACAAAAATCATTACCAAACGATTCTGAAATTATATTAGAAATCTCTCCACTTTTTAGAGTCAATAAAGAAACATTTCCAGTAGATGTATCTGATAGCAACAAATATCTACAATTGTCATCAGTATAAAATTTAATATCAACATCAACTCCATAAGATTTATTAGTATCATATCTTTTAGTCTCAAACGTTTCACTATTAATATAATCAATACAAACATTATTATACATTTCAAGGTTTGAATTGAATTTTTTTAATTCTTTAACTTTTGATGTGTCTGTCTCATCATATTTTTCTTCTCCTAATAATGCAATATAGTCTTCACGTTCATCACTTTCAAAATTACATTTGATTATCTTTATAACAGACTTATTTCCTTCTAAACTTAATTTACCTTTTATCTCTTTTAAATATATCTTTGTTTTTCCATCATCAGTACAATAATAATTTCTGTAAGCATTTGTAGCAACACCAATTAATGTCAAAACTACAATTACAACTACTGAAAGTAATATCTTCTTTCCTAATTTCATATTTTTCTCCTTAAATTACAACATTATTTACTTTCTTCTGCTCTATCTAAAAATACTATACCGTTCAAATGATCAGTTTCATGCTGAATTACAATTGCTTCAAACCCCTTTGCATGTTTTATTTTTTTATCCCCATTTAAATCTAAATACTCAACTGTTACTTTTTCATGGCGTTTTACATTTTCAAAAACATTTGGAAAACTTAAGCATCCTTCCTCTACCACTACCATAGCTTTTGACATTGATGTAATTGTTGGATTAACCATTACTACTGGTACTTTTTTTGGATTTTTCTCATCAACGTACTCAACGTCGTAGACAATCATTGCTTTAAGCATTCCAACTTGACATGCAGCCAAACCTATTCCATCATTTTTATACATAGTGTCAAGCATATCAGTAGCTAGTTCCTTTATCTTATCATCTATATTATCTATTTTCTTAGCTTTCTTAGTTAATATATCATCCCCATTATATCTTAACTTCCTAATTGCCATTTTCATTTTCCTTTCTATTACAAATCAACATTATATTTTGATTTTGAGACTCCTGATTCAACGTCAAAAATCTTTCTATCTCTTGTAGATAATTGATTGCCATAATAAACATTAACTCCTCCAGAATTTTGAACTGGTGTAGCAACATTTTTAGTAGTAACATCAACTTCTGAAGTCTCAACAGGACACGTAACTACAGTATCTTCAATTATTGGTCTTACTACATTTTCGTTTACGACCTCATTTTTTTCAAACTGTTCTTCGTTACTATTTTTTTTGCCCATCTTTAATTCTTGCCATTCACTTTTTGATATTAATACATTTCTAGCCTTACTTCCATCTGATTTAGATATAAGTCCTCTTTCTTCCATTTGATCTATCATCCTGCCAGCACGTGAATATCCAACTTTTAGTTTTCTTTGAAGTAAAGACGCTGACGCACTACCAAGATCAACAACAATATCAATAGCATCATTTAATAAAACATCTGAATCATCATCTTGACCGTCAATACCGCTTTCTTTGCTTCCCTTTGTACCACCACAATTAGCCTTTTCGATTTTATCTAAGATATCCTCACTATAATTTGCATCAGTAGTACTTTTTATATGTTCAACTATTCTTTCAATTTCTTCCTCAGACACAAAAGCTCCCTGAACCCTTAATGGCTTAGTCTCACCAGTTGGATAATAAAGCATATCACCTTTTCCTAGCAATTTCTCAGCACCCGCCATATCCAAAATAGTTCTTGAATCTACTTGTGAAGAAACAGTAAATGCTATACGTGAAGGAATATTTGCCTTAATTATACCAGTTATAACATCAACAGAAGGTCTTTGAGTAGCTATTATTAAATGCATTCCTGCTGCTCTAGCCATTTGTGCTAAACGGCAGATAGCATCCTCAACATCATTTTGTGCAACCATCATAAGATCTGCAAGTTCATCAATAATTATAACTATTTGTGGTAATTTTGCTTGTCCTTCTTCTTTTTCTATTAATTTATTATACCCTTTTATATCTTTAACTCCACTAGCAGCAAAAAGATTATATCTATTTACCATCTCTTGTACTGCCCAATTAAGAGTACCAGCAGCCTTTTTGGGATCTGTTACAACAGGTATTAAAAGATGTGGTATTCCATTATATCCAGACAATTCAACCATTTTAGGATCTATAAGTATCAACTTTACTTCGCTAGGCTTTGCCTTATATAAAATTGATACTAAAATTGAATTAATACATACACTCTTACCAGAACCTGTTTGTCCTGCAACCAAAGTATGTGGCATTTTTGCAATATCAGCTATTACAATGTCTCCTGCTGCATCTTTACCAAGTCCAAACGCTACTTTAGATTTATGATTATTAAATTCTTGAGATTCAATTATTTCTCTTAAGTAAACAGATTCACTAACAGGATTTGGTACCTCAATTCCAACAGCAGCCTTTCCAGGAATAGGAGCTTCTATTCTTATACTCTTAGCTGCCAAATTAAGTGCTATATCATCAGCTAAATTTACTATCTTGCTTACTTTAACGCCAATGCTAGGAGTTAGTTCATAACGAGTTACAGTAGGTCCTTTAGTTATGTTTGTAACTCTTGCTTCAACGCCAAAACTAAGCAAAGTCTTTTGAAGTTTTACAGCCGTAGCGTGAATTGATTTTTTATCAGATTCTTGCGAATGAACTGGCATGTTTAAAAGATCTACTGGTGGAAATTCATAGTTATCCTCAATCACATGAT
>HF991895.1 GCA_000433135.1 Clostridium sp. CAG:921 | reverse complement strand
GTGATAGTGAAAATGCACTAATACAAGTAAATGCTTTATATGGCATTGTCACAAAATTAAAACACATAGTTAGTAAATCAGCCCAAATTCCATGAATTATAGGAATGTACTGCAATTCTTTTGTATGTTTAAATTTTCCATAAATTAAAATATCAAGTATAGATAATATTAACCCAAAATTTATTGCAATAAATATTCCAAGAACTACCGTTGTAAACATTTCAGGTACAAATATAAGAGTGCATATTATAGCAATTAAAGATATTACATCAAGTAGTGGTCTTCTTATATTATCAAATATTTTCCACTTAGAAAGTAAACTTAATTTTGATCTTGGACTAAGTAACCATTTAATAATTTGCATATCTCCTCTATACCATCTATGATTTCTTTTCATGTATGCAATATAGTTATTTGGAAATCCATCTTGTAACTCAATATCTGAAGCAAGACCTGCATGAATTATTGATCCTTCAAGTAAATCATGTGAAAGTACTAAGTTTTCTGGTATTTCTTTTGCAACTAAGTCTTCAAATAGTTTTATATTATATATACCTTTTCCACAAAATATAGCTTCATTAAATACATCTTGATAAGTATTTGATACTGCATTTGTATATATGTCAAGACCTCCAAATCCTCCAAATATTTTAGAAAATATACTTTTATTGGCAGCTTCAATATCAAGACCTACAGATGGTTGAATAAGTCCATATCCTTTTTTTACAATCTTCTTGTTCTTAGAAAGTATAGGTTGGTTAAGTGGATGTGATATAATTGCAACTAAATCTTTTGCAGTGTTTAATGATAAATATGAATCTTCATCCAAAGTTATAGCATATTTTGCAGCAACTATGTCGTCATAAATTAAATACATTTTCTTATTTATTTCTTCTTTAGATAATTTACCTAAAATTAATTCATTAAAATGTAATAATGCTCCCCTTTTTCTTTCATATCCCATAAAACAGCCTTCGCCCTTTGAGTATACACGTTTCCTGTACATAAAATTAAATATCTTATGGTTAGATGGATATTTAGCATTTAGTAAATCTAATTTTTCTTTTGCATAATTAACAATTTTATCATCTATATCAATATGTTCTTTATCGCTTGAAACACAATCTCCTATTAACATATAATACATATTTTCACTACGATTAGCAAGATATGTTACTTCCATCTTACTTATCATATTATCAAGTTTTTCTATTGATGAAATAATTGTAGGCATAACAATGTAAGTTGGATATTTTTCATCAACTGTTTTAGCAAAATCAAATCTTGGTAAAATTTTTGGCTTTACCAATTTTCTTAAAGCATAATTTACTATTTTGTCTGACACTTCTAAAGAAAGTGAAAATAATGCAATGTACGCTAATACTAAAAGAGCTGTATTATCAAATAAAAATATACTTTTTCCAATCAAAAGCGTGATAAATAAAGATATAACAATTAAAGACGCTATGTATATAAATGGCTTTGAAGGACATATAATATTGTTATATATCATATCAGATATATACGATTTTCCAAGTTCTTTTTTTAATAAATATTTTTCATCACCAATCAAGAAGAAACCTACATGCTTTTTATATTTATTAGAACACTCAACGACTTTTTTTGCAATGTAGACCTCAGATACTTTATATTTTTTTGCTAGCTTTATTACATAATTTCTATATCGTGACTTTGTTTTATAATCACATTTTATAAATTCGTTTGTATAATCATTTTTTAGAGTTTCATCAATTTTATTAACATTTTCAAAAATCTCTCTAAAATTTATCCCCTGTAGTCTTTTATACGAAAGTATTGCCCTACCTATATAATCAGTAGTTTTAGCAATTTCCATATGTTCTTTTATAATTGCTTCTTCTATAGTAAAACCGATCTTTTCAGCTTCATCACTTAATAATTTGTAATATTTTTCGCCCTTTACCCCCATCTCCTTTAGTCTATAGGCCATATATTCAACAAAAGCAGTATTAGTGTTTTTTATTTTATTTTCATCAGATACATAATCTTTAAAATTTCTTATATACCTAAATTCACTACACATTTCAGAAATAACATTACCATCATCATTTTCTGATTCTAATATTTTTTCTACATCTATTTTTCTAAGTTGTGAATTTGAAATATTAAGTGAAATTCTAGCAATAAATTTTAAAAGAGCTATTTTAAGCATAAGTAAAAACATATCAAGTTCTTCAGAACTAAGATAAGATAACTTTTGATGTTCCCTTAACGTATTAAGAATCAAATTCTGGTCAATATATCCTGTGTTTTTTTCAACTAATTCGTAAGCTAGATAAAAAATAGCTATGTGTTCAGTTCCATCATGTAATTTTATCACTGGTAGCTTTTTTTTCTTTAAAAATTTTAGTGATCC
>HF991894.1 GCA_000433135.1 Clostridium sp. CAG:921 | reverse complement strand
ATATGCTTCCTTCATATTTTGATACCAGTATCCGACATCATTTTTTGGCTGATGCAAAAATACTGACACCACACCTTCTGTTAGACCATTTTTCTCTGCATAAGAAATTGCTTTTTCAAGTTCTTCCTTTGCACGTTCAACGGTGCTAGCATCAGCTGCCCTTTTAATGTGTTGAGTACAGTTTATACTAAACTGCACTCCTTTGACACACCGCACAATACACCACGCACAACATGATATCATAGAAATGATAGCAAGTGACAAAAAGATCTTTTCTGCTTTTTTCATGTTGTTAACCTCCTTAATAATTATTTTAGAAATATATACAATGCATATGCATTATAACACACTTTACATAATTTGTCTACTATCCTGTGCATTATTTTAGGATAAAATTATGAAATTTCTTTTAGATATTGGCTAATTGCAGTAATATCAAGGCTTTGCAAACATTTAAAATACCAAAAATTGTGAAAACCATTGTAGCACAATGGCTTTGGAAAATGTACATTTTTTACACTAAAAGCCACATAAAAAAATCCTTGTAAGGATTGAAATCACTTAGTAACAGCTGATAAAGAATAATTTCATGATTTTATCCTGGCGTTATTTTATACACAAATATTTTGTAAAATCCTAACAAAATTAGTTACTATTACAGGTTCTCTTTTGCCTGTTATTTTGTTTTTGTAAGAGCTAGGTTGATTATATATAATATACTTCTCTGTTTTTATTTATAAGATAATGAATGGCTGTGCGTCTAAATATATTTTTTATTTTATTCTTCTAAAATTATACACTATATTTCATCAAATTTTAAGCCCAAAATCCCAATGCAAATGAAGATACTACTGATAATACATAAATAATAAAGAATTTTAATGCCTTTTTTAAACCAACAATTTTTCCATAAAAAATACATAAAAAAACTTTAAGAATAGAGGTATTTATAAGCCAAAGGAAATAATATCCTAAACCATCCCAACCAGAATACTCAACAAAGTAGGTTTGATAAAAAAAGTAAAGTGCTATAGCTAAAAATACTAAACTACAACCACCAATTGTTTTGCTTACTTTATTGTTATAATTTTTATAAGACAATACTATTCCAATAATTATAGGTAAATACATTAATAATGGAAATAATATTCTATTGTCTCCTTGCAAGTTCAATATAACCAAAATCAACATATAAATTGGCATTATTAATAAAATCCCAATTAAATTTTTAAGCCTATTATCTTTTTTGGTTTTAATATTTTCTTCCATTGAGCCATCTCCTTAAAAAATATTACTTTATAGCACAATTATATCATATTTTTTATAAAGTACATATATTTTATAATTTTTTTAGCTATATTATTAAACAAATACAACTAAGTTTTATTTTGTTATGTTATTTACATTTCCATAAGTTTAGTCATTGTAAACATTACTATCCCATTATTAATATTTTCATACCAAAAAACAATTTCATCAGTCCCTGTAATTTTAGCAATAGGATTTTGTACATGTTCTTTATCTGCAAAACTATCATATTTTTCTTTTGCATTTTATTGATAAATTCGATATTCTCTCCTGTTGCTCTTATAGTATTAAATCCCATAAAATAAAATTTTTCAGTATCAATGAAATCAACTATATTCGTTATTCTTGCACTTTTTCCTGTTACAGAAATTTCTTGTTTATAAGTATATATTGTTCTTTTATCACTATGAGTAGTTACAACAAATAAACTATGTGTACTATCTTTTAACATTCCTTTAAGTGTCCGGTATGTATTCCTGCCTATTAAAATTATTTCTACTTACCTTATCTACAAATATTCTATCTTTTGTAATTCCATAGTCATTTAATGTTTGAATTTGCATTGATTCATTTTTATCATTACTACTTACACATGCATAAGCGTATACTTTCTGGTGCTTTTTAAGAATTCAGGAATCTATACTTTACTACATCAGTTGATTCTTCTTTTTCACACATAAAAAAATCCCCTTAATATATCTTCTACTAATATTTTACTCATATTAAGTAGAAAAGTAGGGGGATATTATTTATTTACGTCTCTAGTCCATTTTCTTTTTGTTTTTTATTACCTTTTCTCTTTTAAAATTGTATCTGTGCTTGTTGTGTTTATCTTATATCTCCATCTAGCAACCTTTTTTGTTCTGGAGTTAGGGCTTGTCCAGTTCTTTGCATAACCTGTAATCTCTTAATCTCCATTAATTTCTTAATATCTTGTGTTGCACTTTGAGCTTCTTGCATAGTTACCATACCTTTTGAAATACTTGATTTTACATTACCAATTGAAAGTCTTTTTTGTTGTTCCGTACCATCTTGCTTAATTTCTGGCGCAGGGCTATCAGATGCTTCTGTCTCTGCTGGAGTTGGAGGATAAGAAGGTATAGTTCCATTTGCTCTATTATCTCTTGCTCTTTGTCTTAAATCATACATATATGAATTTTTATCTTTAAAATCTTCCCACATTTGTTTCAACTTATATTCTATATCTGGAACATTAGTAAATTCTTCTAAATAATCTCTGCCATCTGGATTTAATTTTTTACTTTCTGTCAGTAATTGAGCAACTTTTAATAATCTAGCCATTGCAGATACTTGCTTTTGTGAATATTGTACCTTAAAATCTTCATCTCCAGGTCTTCCAATCCATTTACCATCTAAATCTCCTGTAAGCATTCTATTCATACCATTTGTTTCAATTATTTCTTGTAGCCTTTTTATATCCATTACATCACTATTTGCTCTTTTTTCATATTGATATTCTTCTTCAGTAACGTCATAGGCTTGTATAAATCCTTTTGCGAACTTCATTTTTTGACTATCTGTTTTTCTAGATTGTTGGTTGTCTTGTTGTACTGATTTTTGTGACTTGTCATCTTCAACAATTTTTGGCTGGCTATTTTGTATAGATAATTCATTAATTCTGGTTCTTAAATTATTAAATATAACATTATGTACTAATGCGTCCCTTTTATTAGGATCTTTATTAGTAGTAAGTCTTGACTGGAATGTTTCTATTTCCCTTAAAGTTGACGCTCTAAGCTCTGGGCTTAAATTTTCCTGAGCCATAATCTTTTCAACTTTTCTTTCATAACATTTAGCAAAAAGCTCATCAAGTTTTAGCATTATATTCTCATCAAAATGTTTTCTACTGCTTATGTCATCAAAGTCCAAAAATATACATCTCATTGGTGGAACTTCTTGTGGGTCAAGTCCCCACACATCTTGAACTATGTCTGCATATTCTTTGTCAAATTGTTTAAAAATATCAACAGAAGAAATATACTCTGCTCTAAAGGTGTTTTCTTTTCCCAATAAAGATTTTAATATAGTTCCATATCCAGTAAATGGACAATAACCACATAAATAATTATATACATTTACATAGTTTCCAGAAACTGAATCTCTACCATTTTCATCTTGTAAAGGCCAGATTTCATGAACATCACTGCTATTTGTCAGCTCTAATGCTTCTGTTTCGTTTAACAATTCATCTATCAAAGTAAATCTGCTATCATATTTATAATAAGCTCTTGAATCACCAACACCTGTTTTTATTACATCAGAATATTCTTCCAAATCAAAATCCTTTAGACTTTTTATTTGACTTGTATATTTACCATTTTCAAATTTAGATAAAGCATCAATTAATTTCTTATACATTTCATCTTGTTCTCTGCCTCTTCCTAATGGTGCTTTAAATCCATCATTAAATGATGTTTTATAGCAATGCCCCAATTCATGTTCTATTGTTTTTTGAATAATTTGTACATTTTTTCCTTGTAAACCTTTATGTCTTGTAGCTTTATTCTTTACAAGTGAGTCAAGTGCTCTCACATTAACATTTAAACTCTTATTATGTGCAACATATTCACCACCATTGCCATCTAATGCACCTGTAAAACTTACTTCTCTTAAACCTAACATCAATCTATTTAATAAAAAATCTTCAAGGCTGTATTGTCCATTAACTGGTTTTATTATATAAGCATTACAACTATCATCTTTTGTGCTTATTGCTGAAATTGTTTGTTCATACATCTCACATCTTCTAGCAATATCAGTTTTTATAAAATTTCTATATTTCTTATTTTCTTCTCCAGTTAATCCAACCACTTCTGCCCATACATTAATGAAATCATCAATTTTACTTTTGTTCATAACTTCCTCCACAACAACTATTTCTTAAATAATCTTACAATTTTATCTAATAATCTTTGCATAAAGCTTTGTTTCTTATATTCAACAACAGATAATTCTTCTGTATGTACAAGTTCTTGTTTTTCTTCTGTTTCTTTCTTAAATAAATTATCTGGGCCATATTTTACTAAAAGTTCTTGTATTTCCTTCTCATTATTAGAAAATTCATTTAAAATTTCCTGCTTTTCTTCTGGTGTATCACACCAATAATTCAGATTAAGAATTGCCAATAATACTATTGTTTCTCTTTTTAGGTTCTGGTCTATTAATGAGGTATTTACATCTATTTCTGGTTTATAATCCTTTAATCTTTCTTCTTCAAAAAAAGCTCTAAGTTCATCTGGTAGTTTTTCTTTATATTCTTTATCTAATAAATTTAGTATCTCATATACTTCTGAATATGCCATCATAGTATCTAACATCATTTATTACAGCTCCTTAAAAATAATTCACTTATATTATAGCATGTCTAATATAAATTTACTAGATTATTCTACAATTTTTATTATGGAAAAATTAAAAGCACACCTAAGAGAAGAAGCACGATACGATGATCTATATGCCGTATGTACCAATTTAGACGATGATGTCGAAAACCTTATAAAATTAAGCTATAAAAGATGTAAAATTGAAGGAACTGATAGCTAAATTCCAAACTAAAGATACTAAAAAATGTACTCAGTTTTTTATTCAAATTAAAATTCTCTCATTCCTTGATATAAGAGCTATAAGAGATTTTTCCTTTCTAAAAAGTGTTTAAGTCGAGATTATAATATATACAATTTTAAAAATAATATCAATATATTCGGTCACTTTTCAGTCGCTATATATTTTAAACGAAAAAAAACGAACTATTTCTAGTTCGGATAAAACTTTAATGGTGGGCAGGGATGGATTCGAACCATCGTAGACGTACGTCAACAGATTTACAGTCTGCCTCCTTTAGCCACTCGGACACCTACCCAAATAAAATATAAAAAATGGTGGGCCTTCAGGGATTCGAACCCCGGACCATCCGGTTATGAGCCGGGTGCTCTGACCAACTGAGCTAAAGGCCCACTCTCGTGGAACAACTATATTATAATAGATATTCGCTCAAAAGTCAATACTTTTTTTAAATTTTTTTTGTCACAATTTAGTCCTGCTTTTTTAGCAAAATTCACTTTTAGTGATATAGTGCTAGTTATAAGCAAGTCAATTTACAATAATTTTTAAAATTTATTTTGTCTTTTTTTCAATTTCATCTACTTTAATTTTTTGTTCATCCAAACTAGTCCAATGAAAGCCAGATGGTATAAATCCATAATCTTCATTTATATTGTAATCATTTTCGCTTTCTTCGATCTTTAAATTTCCTGTAATATCAACTTTTACATTATCTTTTAATACTCTTTTTCTATCACTTTCATTTTTCTTAACATATTTTTTCATAAACATCACCAATACTATTATTTGAAAAAATGATAGTATTATTCCAAAAATAATATCATTAAAACATATAAAAATTAACATAACCAAGTAGAGGAGAATTCTTAGTGAATTTCTCCCCCTATCACACCACCGTATGTGTCCTTCGTTTATTTTTAAAGTAACTACTTATCTACATTTTTTTAGTTTATCTAATGATAAAATCTAGAGAAAAAATCTATTAATATTGTAATACAATATTAGCTATTTTGAAAGTATTTATATCAAATAAATTGTGGAAGAAGCTAAAAACTGATATCAATGAATAATGTGAGACCACCTTTCACAATTATTTGCATCATTCAATCCACCACAACATTCAGTACCACATGTTTTACAACTTTTTCCGATTAGTTCAATTAATTCCGTAGTTTTTTGTTGGATTGTATTATTTTTCATTAATGTTATTGGTTCATAATGTGCAATAATATCATGATAGCTTTCTGTTGTATATACTTTAAAGTTGAAAAATGCAAATCTGCGTGTATCAGGATGATTGGTAACTTGATATCCTTTTTCATTATAATGGATACCTTCCATATCTATTGTATAGTTACCTATTTTCTTCGGATTATTATAATCGGAAATTAGCAAATTGTTTTCTATGCTGTTATATGCTACAACATAGCGAAATTTATCATATCCTCTTTCTTCATAATTTATAATCCTTGGTAGTCTTTCATTTAAACAGCCTGATTTTATCTGTTTTTTCATATTGTTATACTCTTCTTCAGTTACATGACAAACCATTATTGGATTTGCTTTCCGATATTGTTCATCAATAAAATCGTACAAAGACATATTTAATTCTTTGTCTTTATTTTCAAACATGACAATTATTTTACCCATAATTTTTTCCTCCTTGTCAATTGACTTTCTATAGTGCATTGTTAATAGTTACTCTATATTAAACTCCATAAGTTACATATAGGAGATTATTAAATTATATTATGTGAATTGTATCATGTTTTTGTATAAAATACAACTGAAACTCTTAATTTAGTAAATAAAAAAGTGTATAATGAATATACTAATATTGATAAATTAATTTATCAAATAAACTAGGTTAGCACAAATCTTTGATTAAATTCATAAACAAGTGTAATTTAAACATGTGGTGGGTTGTACCATCAAGTATCACCTATATTTATAAAAGAAAGTGTGCATGAAAAGCAATAAAAAATTAAGAATAGGAAAATTAAATTTTTATATTATTGATGGCAATTACATAGAATATTTAAGTCGATTTGATAGACATATTGATTATAATAAGAACACAAAAAAACCTTATATTGGTGTTATTATTGTAGTAGAAAGCCATTATTATTTTGCACCGTTATTTTCTCCTAAACCAAAACATAAAACTTATAAAGATAATTTGACATTCTTTAAAATAATAAATGAAAAAACAAAAAATGATTTAGAATTATAAGATTCTCGGATATGAATCCAGTACCTCAAGAAAGTGTATATCTATTAGATATACAAAATAAAAGTTATGGGTATAAAAGATTACTTTCTGAACAATATTCTTATATAAATAAGCCTGATAATAAGCAAAAAATTATTAATAAAGTAGAAAAAATTTATAATATAGTAACCGAAGATAAAAAAGTAAAGTATTAAAATTTT
>HF991893.1 GCA_000433135.1 Clostridium sp. CAG:921 | reverse complement strand
GTATGTTGATGAAAATGGTAAGTTAGTTCTCCAAACTGGTAGTAGAATATATGGTGCCAATGAAGTACCTAATACGAAACCAAATTCTAGTTCTGGGATAAATGCTACTACTATTTCTAAAGATCCACAAAAGTATTACGGTGCTTATGTTGATTATACTACAACTAACACCTTATCTGAAGACTACAAATGGAGAATATTTTATGCTACAGATACAAACATATTTTTAATTGCATCAGACTATATTAGTGTAGCTGATTTGCCAGAAACTAAAAATGGTAATAAGCCTATTAACACTAATACTTTTAGCCCAAAAGCGACCTCTTTTATTAATGTAATAAACGACTATACAGGTAGCGCTAGTATTGCTGAGGATATGAGATGGTTTAATAAAGATTATTTTAATAAAGGTTATTCTAGTACTGATCGCAGTATGAAAGCTGTTGCATATCTACTTGATAAATCTATTTGGACAGATAAATTTAAAGGTAATGGCGCTGAGTATGTTGTTGGTGGCCCTTCTCTTGAAATGATCTTTGATTCATACAATCAATTTACTAGTCAAAGTAATATGTATCAAGCTGAAGCTATAAGTGCTATAGGATATCACTTAAGTTATGATGGTGGAACAAATTGGGAATATCATATACAGGATAGTTCAAAGTATTTAACGCAAGGAGATAATCTATATAGCATCGTTAATAATTCTGATACTTATGGTTATTGGGTTAGTAGCCCATCTGCTTATACTCTTTACATTATTATGCTTGTATATTATGACGGTCATTTAAACTTAAATAGCTGTGAAGCTGAGTCCTGTGGCTTTCGCCCTATAATTTGCCTAAAATCTGATATCTCTTTAAAAGAAGCTGAAGACGGTAAATCTTATCAGATTTAATTTCTTGCTAAATAGACTATTTCAAAAATAAATATAATTCTCAAGTACTATGATTAATTTCATAGTATTTTTTTTGCAAAGAAAAATGAATACAGCCAAACAAACTGTATTCATTTACACTTTACTATTTTATTATTAAAACTATTTTCTTTTTAAATTATCAATTAATCTTTTTAACTCATCAAGGCGAGATTGAATACTTTCTAGCTCACTTTCCTCAGATGTCTGCTTAATTTCATTTTTTACAGATGTAGATACTTCTTCTATATCTTGTTTTAACATAGAAAGAGCTTCCAAAATATCAAATCTTGTAGACTTATATTTAGGCATATTAGCATCAATAAGCCTACCATCAAATGTATACGTTTCTTCAAAATCTGGTATTACAGTATTTATGTTAAATTTATCAAGTATGGCAGCTTTTAAAGCTTGCTGAGAAGCGTATTCACCATGAACTAAGAATATATTTTCTGGTTTATTTTTCATATTCTCTATCCAAGAAAGTAATCCAGCTTTATCAGCATGACCAGAGAAAGCATCTAGATATTTTATTTCAGCTTTTACTGCTATATCTTCACCAAATATTTTTACCATTTTTTCTCCACTCATTATTTTTTTACCAAGTGTACCTTCTGCTTGATAACCAACAAAAAGAACAGTACATTCTGGTCTAAATAAATTATGTTTTAAGTGATGTTTTATTCTTCCAACTTCACACATACCACTAGCAGATATTATAACCTTTGGAGTTTTATCATCATTTAGAGCTTTTGACTCTTCTGTAGATTCTATTAGATGTAAATTTTTAAACTGAAGTGGATTATCACCCTTTAGCAAATAATTTAGTGCATCTTCATCATAGTATTCAGGATTTTGTTCAAAAATTTGAGTTGCACTAACAGCCAATGGACTATCAACGTAAACTGGAATTTGATTTATCTTCTCAGCATATCCTTCTTTACTTGCATATTTATTTATTTCATATAGTATTTCTTGAGTTCTTCCAACTGCAAAAGATGGAATTATTAAATTTCCTCCACGTTCATAAGTATCTATCATAGTATGTATAAGCATATCTGATTGATCTTTAATTTCTCCATGAAGTCTATCACCATAAGTAGATTCCATCACTAAATAATCTGCCCCATCAATATATGTTGGATCGTTTATAATAGGCATATTTAAATTTCCAAGATCGCCAGAAAACACTAACTTTTTAGTTTTTCCATCTTCATTTACAAATATTTCAACAATTGCAGATCCTAGCATATGTCCTGCATCAACCAATCTAAATGAAATATTTTCATCAATTACTACCAACTCATTATACTCTATTCCTTTAAAAAGTTGAAGAGAATCTATACCATCTTGTGCTGTGTACATAGGCTCATTTTCTTTCTTTCCAGCTCTTCTTCTTTTCTTATTTACCCATTCCATTTCCTTTTCTTGAATATGTCCACTATCAGCTAACATAATACTACATAAATCTAAAGTAGCATTAGTCGTATAAATTGTTCCTTTAAATCCCTGCTTGTATAATTTTGGTATTCTACCACTATGATCAATATGTGCATGTGTTAATATCACAAAGTCAAGTTCACTCAAACTAAAAGGAAAATCTTCATAATTTAACATTTGCTCTGTTGTTTTACCTTGAAACATTCCACAGTCTATCAAGAATTTCTTATTTCCAATTGCAACTAAATGACATGATCCAGTTACCATCCTAGCTGCCCCATAAAAAGTTATATTCATATATATCTACCTCTTTCATACTTACTATTATTATGTACATATTTTATAATAAAAAAAAAAAATAATCAAGTAAAGAAATTAATATATTTACATTAATTAACTTTTAAGCAACTATTAACATATTTCTTATCCTATATATGTAGGGTTTTTAGTAACAGTTAAACTAACACCA
>HF991892.1 GCA_000433135.1 Clostridium sp. CAG:921 | reverse complement strand
TCTTGAAACGAATCACCATGTGTGCTATTCCGGAAATATAGGATTTGAGAATGCTACAGGAAAATATATAGCATTGATAGGACATGATGATTGTTGGCGAGCTGATAAACTCGAAAAACAAATTTCATTTTTAGAAGAACATCCATCGTATGGTCTAACTTTTACATGGGTTAATATAATAGATGAAAATGGTGAAAATAAAAATGTAGAAAATGATATTTTTTATAAAACGTTTCGCAATGATAATTTTAAAAAGGAATATTGGAACAGACGATTAATTGTTAAAGGAAATTCGTTTTGTGCCCCTAGTGCCTGTATACGTTCCGATATTCTAAAAAGGACAGGAATATATCGCTATGCGCTTGTTCAACTTCAGGATTATGATCTATGGTTGCGTATATTAAGAGAAACGGAAGTATATACGATACAGGAAAAACTAACATATTATAGACGATTTACGCAGGCAGGGAAGAATGTTAGTGATATGAATGAAAAAGCAAAGGCAAGAGATTATCACGAAAAACAGTGGATACAGGAAACGTATGTTAAAAACCTGTCTTCAGAAGAGTTTACACAGATTTTTAACGATGACATGAAAAATAAAAATGTATGTGATGAAAAGGAAATTTTATGCGAGAAAGCGTTTTTCTTGTGGAATATGGGAAATTGCTTTGCGGAGAAATGGTTTATTGAATTACTGGAAGACATGGAGTGTCAAAAAATATTGGAGGAAAAATATAATTTTAAATTGACAGATTTTTATGAAATGAATACAGAACCTATGCTTTTTGATCAGACAATTGTAGGCATTGTAAAACAACAACAGCTAATTATAAGAAATTATGCAAATGAAGAATAACATTTGGCTGTAATGAAAAGGGGAAAATAGGATGCAAGTAATAAAATATGCGTTTCAGCAGCATGGTGATGACAGAGGAATGCTGGTTGCTTTGGAGGAATATAAGGATATTCCGTTTGAAATAAAGCGTGTCTATTATATGTATGATACAGGAGAAAATGTGCATCGAGGATTTCATGCACATAAATCTTTAGAACAAATTTTAATATGTATCCATGGTTCTTGCAAGGTATTGTTGGATAATGGAACAGAGAAGAAAATTGTATCTCTTGAAAAGCCGTATGAAGGGCTTTATATTGCGAATAATATGTGGCGGGAAATGTATGATTTCTCTCCGGATGCTGTATTAATGGTACTTGCGTCTGAGTATTACAAAGAAGAAGATTATATTCGGGAATATGATGCATTTTTAAAAATGGTGAAAGAGGGATGAAACACATGCAGGAAGTACCATATCTTGATTTGGGAACAATACATAGAGAAATTGAAAATGAGTTAGAGACAGCTTTTCATCAAGTGATGGATAGGCAATGGTTTATTGGAGGAAGTGCAGATAAAAGATTTGAAACACAATTTGCGAAATACTGTGGTGCAAAAGCATGTGTAGGAACGGGAAATGGTTTAGATGCAATCCGATTGATTTTGCTTGCGTATGGAATTGGCGAAGGAGACGAAGTTATTGTTCCCGCAAATACATTTATAGCAACAGTACTGGCAATTACATACGTTGGAGCTACACCGGTATTCGTTGATGCAAATATTGAGACTTATACAATAGATCCTACGTTAATTGAAGCAAAAATTACAGATAAAACAAAAGCAATTATTGTGGTTCATTTATATGGACGTGCAGTAGATGTAACTCCAATAAGACTTCTTTCAGAAAAATATAACTTAAAAATAATAGAGGATGCTGCACAGGCACATGGTGCAGAAGTGAGGGGAGTAAAAGTTGGAAAGTTAGGAGATGCTGCAGCATTTAGTTTTTATCCGGGGAAAAATCTGGGCGCTTTGGGAGATGCTGGTGCGGTTGTAACGGATGATGAAGAACTGGCAGAACGGGTACGAGCTTATGGGAATTATGG
>HF991891.1 GCA_000433135.1 Clostridium sp. CAG:921 | reverse complement strand
TTACACCCCAACGAATATTATAGAACCAAGTTTCTTTTTTATACCATTAAAAATTTTATGTATAATTTACGTAACAATACACTTTTTATATATAAAGTATACGATAATTAAAAATTAGGTTTTTAAGCTAATTTAAAAAAAATTGGTTGAAATTTCCTTATTTTATGATATAATGTAGTAGTTAAAACTTTATTGAATTGGAGGATTAAAAATGAGTGTAAAAGTTGAAAAACAAGAAAAATCAAAAGTAACATTAGAGTTTACTATGGCAAAAGATGAATTTAACAAAGAATTAGATAAAGCATTTTTGAAAAATGCAAAATATTTTAAGGTTCCAGGATTTAGATCTGGTAAAGTTCCAAGAGCTGTTGTTGAAAAAATGTATGGTGAATCTGTATTATTTGAAACAGTAATTGAGGATACTGTAGATGAAGCTTATAGAGCTGCAGTAGAAGAAAATAATCTTGAAGTTGTTTCTAGACCAGAATTAGACGTAAAACAAATAGGTAAAGATAAAGATTTTATATATACTATTACTTTTTTTGTAAAACCAGATGCCACTGTATCTGAATATAAAGGTTTGAAAGTAAAAAAGACTGATTTAACTGTAACAGATGAAGACATTGAAAATGCTTTAAAGGATGCACAAGATAAGAATGCAAGAACAATAACTATTGAAGATAGGGCTTTACAAGATGGAGATATTTCTACTATTGACTTTGAAGGTTTCGTTGATGATGTTGCTTTTGAAGGTGGTAAAGGTGAAAATTATGAACTTACTATTGGTAGTGGAACATTTATCCCAGGATTTGAAGATCAATTAGTAGGAATGAATATTGGTGAAGAAAGAGAGATTAGTGTAAAATTTCCAGAAGAATATCATGCAGATAATCTTGCAGGAAAAGATGCTAAATTTAAAGTAAAATTAATAAGCATAAAGGCTAAGGATTTACCAGCTATAGACGATGAATTTGTAAAAGATATATCTGAGTTTGAGACACTTGATGAATACAAAAAAGATTTAAAAGAAAAATTAGCAAAGAAAAAAGAAGATGAAGCAAAGGCTAGTAAAGAATCACAAGTAATTGAAAAAATCATTGAAAATACTGAAGTAGAAATACCTGAAGCAATGGTAAATGATGAAGTTACAAAGATGATTGAAGAATTTAGTGCTAACTTAACTTATCAAGGATTAAATTTTGATACGTATTGTACTTATGCAAATACAACAAAAGAAGAATTTTCTGAAAATCTAAAACCACAAGCTATAAAGGATATCAAATTAAAACTTGCTTTAGAGTATATAGCTAATAAAGAAGAAGTTAAGGTAGAAGATACAGAAATAAATGAAAAAATTGAAGAACTTGCTAAGCAATATGGAAGTGAAAATGCTGATAGTCTAAAAGAAAATGCTAATGTAAGAAAATATATGAACGATAAATTACAACAAGATAAAACTTTAGAAGTTGTTGTAAATAGTGCAATAGAAGAATAGATATTTGATGTATAAGGAGGTTTGCATATGATTAGTAATAGTTTAGTTCCATACGTTATAGAACAAACAAGTAAAGGTGAGAGATCTTATGATATTTTCTCTAGACTTTTGAAAGAAAGAATTATCTTTTTATCAGAACAAGTTGATAGTGCTTCAGCTTCACTTGTTGTAGCACAATTACTATTTTTGGATGCCGAGGATCCTGGAAAAGATATATTTTTATATATAAATAGTCCTGGCGGTTCAATTACTGATGGTATGGCTATTTATGATACAATGCAATACATAAAGTCAGATGTGTGTACTATTTGTGTTGGTCTTGCCGCTAGTATGGGATCATTGCTTCTTACTGCCGGTGCTAAAGGTAAAAGATATGCTTTACCAAATTCAGAAATATTAATTCACCAACCATTAATTGCTGGTGGTGGAATATCTGGTCAAACAACAGAAATTAAGATACATGCAGATCACATGGTTAAGACAAGAGAAAAATTAAATAAAATTTTAAGCGAAAGAACTGGTCAACCAATCGAAAAAATTCAAGTAGATACAGAAAGAGATAATTATATGACTGCTCAGGAAGCTTTGGAATATGGTCTTATTGATGGCATAATGGATAGTATAAATGATATCAATAAGGAGAAAGAGTAAATATGGGAAGAAGTAAAAAAGGACAAGATAAAAATATAACTACTTTTGATGATGGAATGATTTTTTGTTCATTTTG
>HF991890.1 GCA_000433135.1 Clostridium sp. CAG:921 | reverse complement strand
TTTTCAAGTAAATTCTTTTTATTTTTATATTTTTTTACTTACAAATTAATGTTATGTATACTATGTATTTATTTAACGTTAAAGCCCATTATATTTAATTTAGCAAATAAAAAAGGCAAAACTATCAAATAAAAGCTTTAATACGTATTTGAAAATTTAGCCTTATTAATGTTATTTAGAAACTTCTTCCGCCACCGCCATGGCTTATACCGCTACTACCACTATGTGTAGTTGAACCTCCACCGCCACTGCCATAATCATTTGCTGGTGGAATATATCTGCTTACTGTATTTGTAGTTAAAAATTTATCTAATTTTGAACTAAGAGAAAAAGAGTCAACTACCATATACGTTTTAGCACTTGTTGCTTTTCTTATAGCTTTGTGCTTAGAACATAAACTTAACACTATAAGAAAAGTTATAACTCCTGAAACTATAAGGATTACAACAAAATGTATCTTACCTTTTGACTTTGTTGTAGTATCTACATAATAATTACCACTGCTATCAATATTAGCATTTTTGTTAGAAGATGGAATTCCAAGCTTTGCATATTTTGCCGAACTAGATATAAATGTACTTGCACACTCATAATATTTACCCTTTGATATATAACTATATGTATCATCAAGTATAGAATTAATTCTAGCATCATCATACACTAATTGTGCTTTTCCTGTAGTTGATATATATATTTGCCTATTTGCCATATCAATTAGAAAAAGTAATCCATCACAAGTATCATTTTTACCAAAATAATTATAATCATAAAAATCATCAGCATATACCTGAGTTGACCTTTTATTATTAGTAGATATTGTAACTATTGCCATATCTAAATCATAACTATCAATGAATTTTTTTATACTTTCTTGTAACATGACCTCTTCTGTATCAGATAATAGGTTGGCAAAATCATAAACTTTTTCAGTTTCATCTACTTTTGGTGTTTTTAAAATTGCTTGTTTTTTTTGCTCTGTAATATCAGTTATTCTACTATTTACCTGTAAATCAGACTCAGTCCTTGGATAAGTATTAGTAGATGCATTAACATTATTTTTTAAATTTATAACAAATATGGTTAAAAACAAAACAATTAAACATAATTTGAGGTATTTATTTTTTTTCATTATCCTATACCTCCTATCAATATAATATTTAAAATAAGCAATATAATAAAGCTAACAATAAATATAACAAGTGAAGTACTAATAGCTTTCGATGGTGCAATAGGTATATCTCCAACCATTTTTCCAGTTTGACCATTCATTGCAAATTTTCTTACCTTTCCCCTATAATTTATATTTAGCATCCAAACAGGTAATAATATATAATTTGAATCTTTCAAATTTATATTCATATTGCTACTTACAACACTATACGTGCTATATCCAATTATCGTTTCTTTTAATTTTTCATTTGTTGAATTTACAACTCTAGTTTTAGCTCTTTCAAAAGCTTCACTTTTTTCAACGTCATATTTTTCAGATAAAAAGCCAGATAAATACGACATATTAAAGTCTGCCAAATCATTGTAATTAAATGGTTCTATAGAGTCCATTATATCATCATCAAACTTTGATGATGCATCAGTTGGTACTTTTTCATAATTCATATTACCTTCTCTTAAAACTTTATACGTATCAGTTTTAGTATATTGATAATCACCAGATGTCCACGTCTTAATATTTTTTCCAACAGCTTCTAAACTAGCTGCGACCTCACAATCATAAATCCAAAATGGAATATACACTCCAGTTATTTTTTCTATATTTTCTTTATTACTAAAATCTTTTGGCGCAAATGGCTTACCTTTTCTATAATTTACAAACGTTTTTATAGCTTCTTCTTTTGTATTTTTAAAAGGTATTATTTTTGTTGGTCTTAATGCACCTGTTAGCCTATTTTTAATTATAGCAGTATTGCCACAATAAACACAAAACGTAGCCGTAGTATTTTCATCAGTTAAGATTTTAGCACCACAGCTTTGACATTCGTACACATCCACATCTATTGTCGAATCTTCACCTAAATTTACATCATTTGATGGATCTGTTTTTTCGCTATTATCTACATTTTTTGCATTTTCATATCTTTCTAGTTCTTCTAATGTATACTCACTCCCACAATAACTACACTTCCATTTTTGAAGTGTTGGATCAAATGGTAATGTTGCTGTACATGAAGGACATTTATGATCGAGTGCTTCCATAATTCATCTCCCCTTACATCAAAAATTATACTATATATTCTTTAATATGTAAATAGCCTTGACTTTAGAATTTTTTTATTGTAAAATTTTCATAGGTGATAACGTGAAAAATTATTATGAAATACTTCAAGTAAGTAATAAAGCTGATAAAGACACTATTTCAAAGGTATATAAATATTTAATTAAAAAAAATCACCCAGACTTATTCTCTGGCGAAGAGAAAAAACAAGCTGAAATTAAAGTTACAATATTAAACGAAGCTTATGAAATACTGTCAAACGACATCAAGCGAAAAGAATTTGATGAAGAACTTGAGTATTATACTTTAGCCTCT
>HF991889.1 GCA_000433135.1 Clostridium sp. CAG:921 | reverse complement strand
GAGAGGTTGTAGTCATGATATGTATGAAGTATTGTTTTATCAATCGGTGCGGGATTACCGTTTTTCAAGCGATAAATTGTACAGTAAGGATTATATTGTTCTATATCAGGAAGTTCTTCCATGGCTTTTCGAGTAACAAGAATACAATTTATATGTAATGACTCAAAACAATCCAATAGTTCTCTCATATAGGTATGAGTTCCTCCCCATTCATCATATCCAGGTGGCATTGCGGGATCTGCATGAATAGTGAGAAGTAATATGTACGACATAGGCTGACTCCTTTCAGGTTGTTTTTTTGATGAATAATACCAGATTATCCATCACTTCCCTTCTGCCCACTCCTTCCTATCCTATAAACAAAAATTCTTCCTGGGATGTTTTTCTGTCAAAATAGCCCGTTGCTTTGACATTGCAACATGGGTATAGATTTCCGTGATGTTGATAGAACTGTGTCCAAGCATTTCCTGTATATAGCGGATGTCCACATCTGCTTCCAGAAGACTTGTGGCAAAAGTATGCCGGAACATGTGGGGAGTAATATGCAGATCAATGGCGGCGAGTGAGGAATATTTTTGTATCATTCGTCGTACTGCCTGATCGGACAATTTGGTTCTGTTCTGATTTACAAAAAAATAATTACAGCTTTGCATTTCTGCCTGAAATTCATGTTTATATTTTTTTAAAATTAGCGTGACATCATCGTTTGCCAGTTGGAGTTTTCGTTCTTTTGCTCCTTTTCCGTAGATGAGGATCGTCCC
>HF991888.1 GCA_000433135.1 Clostridium sp. CAG:921 | reverse complement strand
GGGATGGACACGACTGATACAGCTACCCCATCTCCTACATTTAAGATTGTGGTGTGAAGTAATGGGTTAGTTGTAACTTGGTGTATGTATTCGCGTAATCTATTTGTGGCAGTTCTGTGTCTGTGCTCGTTATATCCAGACAAAACACGACCTTTAAAATAAACATTATCAGCTATTATTACTGTTCCATTTTTTGACATTCTTAATGCTTGCTCCAAAAATACTAAATATTGTCCTTTTGCTGCATCAATAAATATAACATCAAATTTTTCATCCATAGTTGCTAAATATTTTGTGGCATCAGCATTAATTAGTTCAATTTTATCTTTAAGACCAAGTTTTTCTACATTATTTAATGCTATATTGTACATTTCCTCTTTTAATTCTATAGTAGTTAATTTTGCGTTATCACCGCTTAAATATTTTGAAAAATTAATAGCTGAGTATCCAACTGCAGTACCAATTTCCAATATTTTGTTTGGCTTTTTTATGTCCAATATAACTTCAATAAGTTCAAGGGACACATCCTGCAGTATAGGTACGTGATCCTCCAGAGCCTTTCTTTTTATTTCTTCCAATATATCATTACTTTGCATATACATTA
>HF991887.1 GCA_000433135.1 Clostridium sp. CAG:921 | reverse complement strand
CTCTCTTTTATTCAAAATAACGTTAATAGAAAGTGTAAATTCTCTAAAAATTATTGGAAGTCTGTTATAAAATTACGACGTTTTCATAGAAATATTGTCAATATTCGTCATAATTTCTTACACCACATTTCTAGTTTTTTAGCTTCAAATTATGATTTATGTGTTATAGAAAATTTATCAATTATTGAAATTGTACATAAACTAGGGCGTGGTAAAAATGCTTATAACACTTCTTTTAACTTTTTTGTTAAACTTTTGCGTTACAAGACAAATGTTGCCATAATTGATAAATGGTTTCCTAGCTCTAAAAAATGTTCTTGTTGTGGCAAAAAGAAAAAACACTTAAAACTTTCTCAAAGGACTTATAACTGTCAGTACTGTGGCAATTCCATTGATAGGGATTTAAATGCTGCTATTAACATTCGTAATGAGGGTTTACGTATTCTTAATTTAATCTAGTTTCAAACATCAAGCACCAAATTTAATATAAAATATTTTATTGCTGTGGGGCTCACAGTTTAAGCGTTCTAACTACACCCAAAAGGTGACTATTTACGAATTTAACTATTTTACACATTT
>HF991886.1 GCA_000433135.1 Clostridium sp. CAG:921 | reverse complement strand
GTTCGTTTGTTGCCTCTGACTCAGTGTCTGACGTTTCACTTTCTGATACAGTTGTGACAGCAGTTTCACTTTCCGTGACTGTCGTTACAATTTCTTTTTCCTGCTCCTGTGACAGTGCTTCTGTATTCCCGCAGCCGGTAGCCACCATACAGGAAAAGGCGACGAATAACATGCCTGTCATCACAGATTTTAATGTTTTAGATTTGGTCAGTTCATTCCATATTTTCTTCATGATCCCACTCCTCCATCGTGATCTTTTTATGTGAATTTCCCGCAAATTCCAGAACGGACACAAGTTTCCATTTATCCGCAGTCAGTGGAATGTCAAAATAGGTATCCGCCGGATATGCCCGGTTCCAGTGAAACAAAAATATTTTTTTTATCTTGTTCTGATACATTTCAAGCGGCAGATCTTCCACAAAGCAGAAGTCATCTTCCCATGCCTTTTCCAAAAAATCGTCATCCACGATCAGATGTCCTGCCGCTGTATCTTGAAATTGTTTTGCCGTATTGTGGTTTACCCAAAGTCTGCTGCCCGCTGACAGCTCCAACAAACGCTGTCGCAG
>HF991885.1 GCA_000433135.1 Clostridium sp. CAG:921 | reverse complement strand
TAATATATATTAATAGAGATGGCTTTAATGGAAGAAAATCAAGATGTATATGCGATGTTTGACGATAAATATATGGATATAGCAGATAAAGATAGTGAGTATGAAACATATACGACAATAGAAAAAAGTCATGGAAGAATAGAAAAAAGGACATGTTATGTATTAAATGATCTTACAAAGTGGATAGTTTTAAAAAATCATTGAAATTTAATCAAAAAATGGTGCAAAAAGCGGATTTCAATAATAAATTGAAATTTTTAGATGTCTATTGCTTTTTAAATCTACGAATCATACAATGTAAAATGAAATGGCAGTCTAATATACTTTTGGGAATTAAATGCTATTAAATGCTATTTGAAAAAGTGTTAGTCCTGTTTTAAAAAGTGACATTATTCTTATTTTCTTTCCATGGGAATTTGTATGCGTACTAATTTTTACATTTGTATATGATTTTGTATTTTTTGCAAAATCTGCTCCTAGTATTGTTAAATATAGTGTTACTGTACATAATATTGCATACATTAATTCAAAATCTTCTGTAAAAAGATTAGATACATACGTTATTCCTTCTTTTATTAGCGTTTCTTTGAAAGCATCTGGACAGCTTTTTCCTTCAAAGCATCGAAACCAAAGTGGTATTCTTTGTTTTCCAATGCGCATGCTTATCATGAAAACCGTATAATTTGAATGTGAAAACATATGATCAAACATTATATGTACTCGCTTATTTGCATATTTCTTTTTGTATGTTGAAATAACATATTTTATTACTTTATCATAAAAATTGTATGGCTCAAAATATTTGTTTGAAAAAATCTTTTTATTATCTTTTTTACAGAATCCAATTGAACTCGTGTAAATTTATTTTTTAAAGACTTTGCTATGTCACTTGGCACTATAGATTCTGCTAAAATAATTCCAAATAGAAGATATGGTAAAAAGTTAATCTGTGTTTTTCTTATATTTTTATCGATTATTTTTAAAAATTTACGAAAACCACTTGAAATGTCTTCTTGTGTATTATACACTTTTATCATAATAAACAACCTCTTTTCTTTTTGTTTTTTTGTTAATTTTATTATATAGGAAAAGGTTGTTTATTTCAATTTATATGTTAAATATTTCCTTTATTTATATTTCGTTTTTTTCTTATATAAAAACTGTCCACTTGTAAGTATAAATTGTTCAACCCTTCGGAAAAAAATTTTTTCCTACTATGGTATCTGCTGACTTCTTGCGATAAACCTTTTTCGATCATATTTCATTTTTGTGTACTCCTCGTCGTTTCCTTCATTACTCTATATTCACAAGACCTCACGGGGTAAGTCGTTTAATTTTCCTCTTTTACTTGCATAATTTACTTAATAAGATTACGCATATCTTTTGGACTTCAACCTCTGTGGTGGCCTTATCCTCTTATTAAGCATTATTATTATGTTTTTGTTCATCAAGCCAAGATTTTACTACACACTTCCTCAACGTCACACATCACGATGGAACGCTTATTCTTCACTATATGGTTGACGATATGTACCTCCATTACGAACTTTCACCGACTAACTAAACGACATGCCCGTCGTACCACTAAAAAAAGATGAATTTAAGATATAAAATCTCTAACTCATCTTTTTTATTTTCAAAACCATTACTTATAATACTTCATAATATAATAATTTCTAATTCTTTCCATACCATTTGCAAGTGCACAATTAATTGAAGCACCGTTATATTCCCAAATTACTGCAACTATCCTACTTGCACCAAACATTTCTTCTACATTAAGCTCTAAAAACAGCTTTAATGCTTGCTTTCCAATTCCTTTATTTCTATATTTTGGTTCAATTGCATAGTCTATAAATACATCACCTGGCTTCACAATTAAACCATATCTAAAAGGTTTATACACAAGTATATATCCAATTCTTTTACCATTTAGAATAATTCCTACTGCCTCTTTATCAATTACATACTCTTCCAAATTATAATTACTTATAGCATACTGTTCTTTTAAAAATATTCTTAATGCCGATATACTAATTCGCTTTTCTTTTTTTAGTTCCAATGTATTACCAAAAAAAGATATACCATTTAGTATTTTGCTACTTTCACATGTTTTTACATTTTGATTCATATTCTCCTCCTAATTATAGTCAAAGTTTTTTACTTTACAAAGATATTATACATTTTAAAAGCATATTTGTCAATGTGATTTACAATAAAAAAATTAAGTGATAATAACAACATCACTTAACTCTAAAAACATAATCTCTATTCAACTTCAAATTTTTCTTCTACTAGTTCTCCATCTTCATTTTTTATCAATATATTAATTCTTTTTTCTGCATCTTCTAATTTTTTTGTACATTCCTTTGAAAGTTTAATTCCTTTTTCAAATTCACTAATAGCCTCATCTAAAGATAGATCTCCTTTTTCCATTTTCTGAGCAATTACTTCTAATTCTGTTAGATTTTCTTCAAAAGTTTTTTCTTCTTTTTTACTTGCCATATTATCTCTCCTATTCTTTTACAGTAGCATTTATTTTTCCATCACTAAAAGTTATACTAATGTTATTTCCAACTTCTACATCATTTTTTGATTTTATAACCTTATGATTTTCATTTTCTACTACACTATATCCTCTCGATAGAGTTTTTAGTGGACTAAGTGCATCTAATTTAGAAATTAAATTAGAACTTTTTGATTTATACTTTTCAAGTTTAAGGCACATTGCATTCTCAGATATAGCTATACTTTTGTCTATTTCCATCTTATATTTATTTATCATGTCAAGTGGAACTTTCTCAAGCTTAGAAGCCATAATGCGCTTTACATATTCCCTTTTTCTTATTAAGTAATTTTTAGTTGCAATTAAAACCCTATTTTCATTTACAGATATTTTGCTTATTATATCACTATATCTTGGATAAACAAGTTCTGCTGCTGCAGATGGTGTAGGTGCCCTTAAATCTGAAACAAAGTCACATATTGTAAAGTCAGTCTCATGTCCAACAGCAGATACAATAGGAATATTTGATTCAAATATCTTTCTTGCCAAGCTTTCATCATTAAAGCCAAACAAATCCTCAAAAGATCCCCCGCCACGTGCAATTATAATAACATCAACATTATTTAATCTATTAAAGGTTTCTATTCCCTCTATAACAGTAGATGCAACATTTACTCCTTGAACAGCAGCAGGAAATATACACAAATTAACATTTGGATATCTTCTAGTAGAAACATTAATTATATCCCTTACAACAGCACCCGTTTTTGAAGTTATCACTCCAACTCTGTTAGGCAAAAATGGAATTTTCTTTTTATATTTTACATCAAAAAGACCTTCCTTAACTAATTTTTCTTTTAATTGCTCATATGCAAGATAAAGTTCTCCTACTCCCTCTGGTACCATTGTCTTACAATAAATTTGATATGTTCCATCTCTTTCAAATAAACTAACTTGTCCCGTTATTACAACTTTCATTCCATCTGCAGGTTTAAATTTTACCAAAGATGCCATTGACTTAAACATAACACACTTTATCGTTGAAGTTTCATCTTTTAATGTAAAATAAAAATGTCCTGTATAATGAGCTTTAAAATTAGTAATTTCACCTCTTACAGTAATGCTATTTAAATACGCATCTTTGTCTATCAACATTTTTATGTATCTATTTATTTGAGATACACTATATACATTACTCTCCATTAGTTTCTTCCTTACTTTCTATTACTTTTGCTAAAACACCATTAACAAACGATTTAGAATCATTACTTCCATATGTTTTTGCAAGTTCTACAGCTTCATTTGCAGTAACTTTTTCTGGTATATCATGTATATACAGTAATTCGTAAATTGCTAGTCTAAGTATTGCTAAATCAATTTTTGAAATTCTTTGCATTGTCCAATTTTTTAACTTTGACAAAATAACTTTATCAATATTTTCTAAATTTTCACTTACGCCTCTTACTACCTTACTTATATATTCAATTTCTTCTTCATCATTTTCGTTTTCACTGTAACAATATTTTAAGATATCATCAATTTTGTTGTG
>HF991884.1 GCA_000433135.1 Clostridium sp. CAG:921 | reverse complement strand
TCATACCAAAAAATAACAGAATGTATATCAGGATTGTAATTAGTAATACGAGATTCAGCCATAGCAGGACGATTAGTATATCTAGTAATATAAGAAATAGCACTTTTAAAATTAGAGGAAGGTTGAAATGGAGCATGAACGTAAAAACCATTCTGCTTTTCTTTGTAAAGTTGACATTTTAATTTTTTAAATTTAGGAAAAAAGATACGTTTAGATAGTTCAAAGAGTAATTTAGTCATAAATCTTTTTCTAAGCATTAAGTAAGGAAAGTGAGAGAAAGTTTTCCAAACAGTTTTTCTACCCATGGCCCCTTCAGTAACAAGCATATGAATGTGAGTATTCCACTTTAAATCTCTGCCGAAAGTATGTAAAGTAGCAACGATACCAGGAATAAAATGTTCCAATTTAGATTGTTCTTTAAACCAAGATAGAATGGTATAAGAAGCAGATTTAAAAAGTAAATCTAGTAAAGAACGATCGGCTTTAAAATAATTCCAAAGAGAATCAGGAATAGTAAAAGTAATATGTCTTTGCTTAACATTAATACATCTAGAGGGCATAAATTCAGAAACCCTTAAGCAAGAATTAACCCCACAAGAAGGGCAAAATCTAGATTTGCAAGTAAAAGGAATGTATAGATAATTACCACAAGAATCACATTCATAAAAAGAGAAACCATTTTCCTTAGAACCACAGCCAATAAATTTCTCCACTTCTTTAAAAACAATAGGTCTAATATTCAAATTAGAATATTTAGAACAAAAAGGCTCCCACCAATCTTTAAAAATATCTTGTAAAATATGATTTTTACTTCTAAAAGTATGTTTATCTTCTAAACAAATAAATTCTTCAAATTTCATAATTAAATTATATCATAAAAAAGAAAGTTTAACATAGTAACGTTAAATTTTCTAGTTAATGCACGAAGTGCGAGCGAATTTTTAATTCACTTTTTTTATATTACAAATATACATAAATATACATTTTATATATTATTAAATTTTTATAATAATAGTAAATTACGTGTATGCTTTTTTCTTTTAAAATAATTGTAATATATTACATATATAGATCATATGATTAACTAAGAAAGAAGGTAACAATTTATGTTTGAAAATATTTTAAGTGCTTTATTTGGCAAAAATAATAGGTCTGGAAATAATAGATTTAGAAGTAGAGGTGGACCAAGATTTATATATAAATTGGTACCTTTTGAACAAGCAAAAATAATGATTGAAGAAAAACAAGTAACGTTAATTGATGTTAGAACACAAAGTGAATATGAATTAATGCATATAAAAAATGCAATAAATATACCAGTTGACGAAATTGAAAAAAATATATTTATATATGATCAAAATACCCCTATAATGATTTATTGTTCGAGTGGTGCTAGAAGTAAAACAGCTATGCAAATTTTAAATAATTTGGGCTATAATAATATATACATATGGGAGTATGGAGCTCTTGCAACATTTCCATATAAAAACATGCTAGAATATGGAAAAAACGTTAGAAGAGGTGAAAGTATATGATAAAGTATTTAGATGATAACAATTTTAAACAGGAAATATTAAAATCAAAGGGAATAAAATTCGTAGATTTTTTTGCTAATTGGTGTGGTCCATGTATAAAATTTTCTAAGGAACTTGAGGAAATTTTAAAGGAAGATAATTGTAAAATTATATACAAAATTGACGTTGAAAAAAGTAAGAAAGTGGTAAAAATGTTAGAAATAGATACATTGCCAACAATGTGTATATACAAAGATGGAAAGTTATTAGAAAAAGTTGTTGGAATGAAGGATAAAGAAAAAATTATAGAAATTATGAATAAATATGTGTAATCAACTAAATGTAACAATAATGTAACTTAATTGTTACATTATTGTAGTTGATTTTTTATAGCAATTTGATATAATTTAATATATAAAATATGTATGTATTTGAACAAAAGAGGTGTTATTATGAAAGAGTTTTGGAAGAATGAATGGCAATTGTTTTTAAACGATATGCAAGAATTAGGTGAGTTTTGCTTACAACCAGTTGAAATAACAGGTGTACCTTGGAAAAAGAGTGCTGCTCTTAAGCCTTCAGTAGAAGAAATAGAGCAAAAATGTGATCAAGTTGGTTTTTGGCAAAATGAATGGAATTTATTTAAGCAAGATTTACAAAATGCTAAGGATTTTCTTATGCAACCAGTTGAATTTAAATAGTTATGATATGGACTTAGATTTTTTCTAAGTTCTTTTTATATTCAATATATAATTATTGTAAAATATTACATTGATTGTTAGCTGAAATTAAACAAAAAGATGAAAAATAATAAAACAATGTAATAAATGTGTAATAAAAAAATAATATTATTGATATTGCTTTTTTTTGACATATTATGTATAATCTTAAGTGTAATGATAGTGTATTATATTATTGCATACAAAAGAGGTGTTTAATATTATGTTCGATTTTTTTAAGAATGAATGGAAATTATTTATGGAAGATTTACAGTCTTTTAAAGGAGTATTTGGTAAGATATTTGGCCATAAGCAAGAAGAATATTTGATGCTTAATTCAACACAAGATGATGCTACACAACAATTGGATTTAGAAAATGTGGTTAATCAGCAAGTTAGTAAACCATATCAACCAGATGAAATAGATCATAAGGTAACTGCATATTTTGGTGAAAATTTGGATGAATTAAAACAAAATTTAAGTGGTGACAAAACTCAACATGAAGTATTAAGGGAGTATGCTCAGTTCTTTAAACCATATAATGAATCACAAGAAATGTGTAATAGTGCTTTTAGAAAATATTATGATAGGCACGCTTTAAAAATAGCTACAGAAGAATTACCAATCGAACAAGCAAGAATTGTACAAAACAATGTTGATTTATTTATAAAAGGTCAAGAAGTATTTGGTGAAAATGGACAATTTATTGATTCAAGAGTTGATTCTATTTTTGATAAAGTCGGTATTGACAGAGTAAATAAAATGGTTAATATTTTACATGATAATACAAATGGAGAAGTAAATACTCAAGGTGAAAGATTATTTGCTGAAGTTGTTACTTATATGGTTGATAATGGGGTAAAGGTTGAAAAAGATAAATCACTTATTGAACCAGTAAAACAAGTTTTGGAAGATAAATTAAATGATGTTCATACTAGTCTTAGATCACATGATGATTGGAATGATGAGTACCAAGCTTTATTGTCTCAAGAGAGAAAATATTTGTATGCTTTAAATAGAATAGAACAATATGAAACTGAGCAAAGGATAAATGAGTTTGAACAAAAAATAAATGATTTAGAAGCAATGTAATAGGATAGATTGTAATTTTAATTTAGCTAGCAAAGATGTATGTTATGTATTTTTATATCTTTGCTAGTTTTTTTTACTACTGTAATACGACAAAATATTACTTGAAAAACAAAAGCTAGTGTGATATAATGTGGCTAAATTGTGTTTGCAATTAGTATCTTAAGTGCAGCATATGCAAAGGAGAGATTATTTATGAAATGTATATTATTATGTGCAGGGTATGCTACTAGGCTATTTCCTCTTACTGAAAATTTTCCAAAGGCATTATTAGAAGTTGGTGGAAGAGCAATAATAGATTATACTCTTGATAAAGTAAATGAAATAAATGAAATAGATGAAATATATTTAGTAACAAATGCTAAATACACTCCACATTTTGAAAAGTGGGCAAAAGAAAAAAATAATATAAAGCCGATAACTGTTTTTAATGATGGCACTACGTCTAATGATGATAGATTGGGCGCTATTGGTGATATTCAATTTACAATTGAAAGTGCAAATATAAATGACGATATTTTAGTACTTGCAACTGATAATTTATTTGATTTTAAATTAAAGGATTTTAATGAATTTTATAATTTGAAAAAATCACCATGTGTTTGCGTAAGAAAAGAAACTGATATGAATTTATTAAAAAGAGTTGGTGTTGCTGAATTAGACAACAACATGAAAATATTAGGATTTGTAGAAAAACCTTCTGAACCAAAAAGTGAGTTTGCTGTTTATGCTGAATATATATATCCTAAGAGCGTAATACCAGTAATAAAACAATATCTTGATGAGGGAAATTCATGTGATGCACCTGGTAATTTAGTTGCGTATTTATATCAAAAAATGCCAACTTATGCTTATGCTTTTGAAGGTGAGTGCTATGATATAGGTACACATGATTCACTTGCACAAGTAAATGAGAAATATAGCCAAAAAGAATATAAATTATGAAAAGAAGAAAAGTCGAAGAATAATATAAATAATAAGAAAAAATGTAAAAAAAGAAAGTAATTACTAATGAAAATAAAAAATGAGGTATATAGGGTTGATTTATTGAAAATAAGGAATTTATAACGCTTTAATGTGTATAAATTGGAGAAAAATATGAGTAAAAGTAAAATATCACGCTATATATCAGTTTTTTTATTTGTAATACTGATGTCTATTTTTGAAATATATAGTATAAAATGTATGTTTAATGTAGGTGATATGACCGTAGATAATAGAAATAGTGGCATTACATTTAAAATTTATTATGTTGTGACTGGTGCGCTTCTGTGTTTTATTTATGCTATAATAAAGGAAAAACTTAATAGGAAAAATGTAAAACGTTCTACTTCACTTATTATAAGGTGTGTATATTTATGTGTAGGAATAATTTTAACACTTAGTTATTCTTTATTTAAAGCAAAATTTGAAATATTTAGTAGTGTTACTTTTTACTACTATATTGTAGTTAATGTATTAAATTGCTTTATCATAAAGAAAATAATATTTAATATATCAAAAACTGATATACTTTCTGTTTTTATGATGTTTATATATTCAACATTACCTTTATGTGTGAAAAATTGGAATGAGGCAATGTATATTACATTTCTTACATTTTTTATGACCTTATTTGTTTTCTTTGTGCAAATATTTATAGATGAATTGAAACAACCTGGCATAAAAAGTAAAAAATATTTATTTGAAGCGATACTAATTGGAATAGTTGTAGGTGCTTTATGTCTTTTAAAAATTAGTTTTAATCTTTTTATATTTGTGCTTGGTTCTCTTTTATTTATAACTGATAATTTGGATACTACAAATATTAGCTTTCCAAAATCATTTATGGCTAAATTAAAAAAAGAAAAAAGAGAAAAAATGTACAGTATTGAAAGAATTAGAATAAGCAAGTTGTGTTTAGGTATATTTGTTATTTTTCTTGTTGCTGTTATTACTAGTTATTTTGGAAAGCAATTATACTTTAGTTTATTTAAAAATTTTAAAGTTGAAATTTCAAGTAGCTTTGACTATCAAGTTGGCAATAATTATACTATTAAGTATACATTTA
Organism: Clostridium sp. CAG:921; assembly: GCA_000433135.1. GTDB lineage: Bacteria > Bacillota > Clostridia > TANB77 > CAG-465 > CAG-465. The sequence continues at coordinate 3,607 of HF991884.1, read as the reverse complement.
GGAACTTTTTGAAATATGTAGAAAAACTTACAAACATTTCTAAAAATTTTTATTTTGTTGTAGTTTTGTATATTTTGTTTACAGAGATTTTAGCTTTTTTATTAGGAAGAAAGTATGATACTAAAAGTACAACATTAAAACTTTTAACTGTAGGGTTAATTGTAACAGCTTTTTTGAATAATTTAGAAATTTTAGCAACTTATAAGATGGTTACAACATTACTTTTAATAATAGTTATCACAAATACAACTAATATTTACTTTAATCGTGAAGAAAGAATAAAGTTATTAGTTGCATAATATTGCATAATTAAAAAAAATGTTATATAATATTTTGAGTTAAAATGAGGAAGGTGGAAAATGGCATATTATTCAGAAGATTTAATTGAAGAAGTTATATCACAAAATGATATAGTTGATGTTATATCTGAATATGTTGCACTAAAAAAAAGTGGCAGAAACTTTATGGGACTATGCCCGTTTCATAGAGAAAAGACACCTTCTTTTAGTGTATCTATGGATAAGCAGATATTTAAGTGTTTTGGATGCTCAGAGGGTGGAAATGTTATATCTTTTATAATGAAAATAGAAAATTTAGATTTTTGGGATAGTGTTGAGCTCTTGGCTGAAAGAGCTCATATTGAACTTTCAAGATTTGAAGTTAAGAATTTTTCAAAAAAAGAGCAAAAAGAAAATGAAAATATAAAAGATACATTGTTTGCCATTAATAGGGAAGTAGGTCTTTTTTATCATAATAATCTAATTAAAATATTAGAATCAAGTAACTATAGTGAAGTAAAAGAATATGTAAAAAAAAGAAAGTTTGATATTAAGACTATAAAAAGATTTGGAATTGGTTATGCTAATGGTTGTGAAACATTGTATGATTACTTAATTAAAAAAGGTTTTAAGAGGAAAGAAATATTAAAATCAGGAATATTAATAGAAAATAAAAATGGAAAAATATATGATAGATTTTATTCAAGACTTATTTTTCCAATTTTTGATATAAGGGATAGGACTATAGCTTTTGGAGGAAGAGTTTTAGATAAATCATTACCTAAGTATGTAAATTCACCAGAAAACGATATATATATTAAGGGGAAAAATTTATATGCGATGAATTTAGCAAAAAGGCAGAAAAATGACTATATTATAATTGTTGAAGGTTATATGGATGCAATTGCTATGCAAAAAAGTGGTTTTACTAATGCTGTGGCATCTCTTGGAACTGCACTTACAGAAGATCAAGCAAGATTATTAAAAAAATATACTGATAATGTAATAATTGGATATGATCAAGATGGTGCAGGGCAAGAAGCTACTATGCGTGGACTTGAAATACTTTCAAAAAGAAATATTAATGTTAAAGTGTTAAGACTTGATAGGCCAGATGTAAAAGATCCAGATGAGTATATAAATAAATATGGACCAGAAAGACTAAAAAAATGTATAGAGGCAAGTATACCTTTAGTTGAATTTAAAATTTCTAAACTTGAAAAAAATCTTGATATTGACAATTTAGACTCTAAGATAAATTTTTTAACTGGTGTTGCTGCAATACTTGCTGGTATTGATAATACAATAGAAAGAGATATTTATGTGGATAGAATTGCAAAAAAGTATAATATTGGTTCAGGGCCAATATTACAAGAAATAGAAAAAAGAATGAAAAAATCTTCGAATAATGATATAGTAATTGATGTACAGGCGTTAAATAAAAAAATGCAGATGGTACAAAATATTAGAAAAAGGCAAGAGCAATATATTGTAGCACTGTTGCTTACACACGATAGAGCTATCCAAAGTGAAATTTTTTCTAAAATTTCTGTAGATGATATAAATGATGAAAATACGAGAAACCTTTATAGATATATATTAGAACTTACTAAAGAATATGATATCAACAAAATTGATATTTTAAGTAAAATACATGATCAGGAACTAATAAAAGAGTGCACTGACGTTATGTATATTGATATAGTAGGAATTGATAAACAGAAGTTATTAAATGATGTATTAAAGAATAAAGAAAAGGAAAAACTATTTTTAAGACGTGATGAAATTTTAAGTAGGCTAAATCAAAATATAACGATAGATGAAGAAGAAATTTTAAAACTGGAGTTAAATCAAATTATTGTGGAACTTTCAAAGTTAAAATAAAGGAGAAATTTAATTATGAATGATAAACCTGTAAGTGAATTAAAAGAAGTAAAAAGTACAAGTAGTGCTTCAAAAAAATCAGAAAATGTAACTAAGCTTACTGAAAAACAAAAAAATACTGTTAGAGAGTTTGTTAAAAAAGCAATTTCTCAAAAAGAAGTATCATATAAGGAAATGGTAGAATTTTTCGATAAGGAGAATTTTAAGCCTGAACAAATTGCAAAAATATATGATGAACTTTCAAATGCAAATATAAAAATAGTACTTGATGATAATAAAAATGAACAGTCTAAAAAAAGTGAAGAAGATAGTAAAAAAACAGTTATTGAAAATGATGATGATGATGAGATGGACGAAGATAATATTGAGATGCCTGCTTCAGGTACATCTGCTCCTATCGCTGAACTTGAGATAGAACCTAATTTAGAAGATATAGACGATATTGAAAAAGATTTATTACTTCAAGACATGAAGGATATGAGCTTTGTTGATAACTTAAATGTTGACGATCCAGTTAAAATGTTTTTAAAAGAAATAGGAAAAATTCCTCTTCTTACGTATGAACAAGAAAATGAATTAGCTGAAAGAATGGTAAATGGTGATAAAGAAGCTAAAAAACAATTGATTGAATCTAACTTAAGACTTGTTGTAAGTATAGCAAAAAAATATATTGGTCGTGGAATGCACTTTTTAGATTTAATTCAGGAAGGAAATTTAGGACTTATAAAAGCAGTTGATAAATTTGACCAATCTAAGGGATATAAATTTAGTACTTATGCAACTTGGTGGATAAGACAGGCAATAACAAGAGCAATAGCTGATCAGGCAAGGACTATTAGAATTCCTGTTCATATGGTGGAAACTATTAATAAATTGATAAGAACATCAAGACATCTACTTCAGACTCTTGGAAGAGAACCTACTCCAGAAGAGATTGCTGAAGAATTAGAGATGCCTGTTGAAAGAGTAAGGGAAGTATTAAAAGTAGCACAAGAGCCAATTTCTCTTGAAACTCCAGTAGGTGAAGAAGATGAAAGCAATCTTGGAAACTTTATACCAGACGATGAAGCACCATCTCCATCAGAACAAGCTGCAGATGTTCTTCTAAGGGAACATATAGAAGATGTAATGCAGACTTTAACTCCTAGAGAGGCTAAAGTATTAAAGCTTAGATTTGGTCTACAAGATGGTAGAATGAGAACATTAGAAGAAGTTGGTAAAGAGTTTGATGTAACACGTGAGAGAATTAGGCAAATTGAAGCTAAAGCGTTAAGAAAATTAAGACGTCCAAGTAGAAGTAAAAGATTGAAGGATTTCATGAATTCTGAAACATAATGTGAAATGTTTGCATCTATTACTTGTTTATTATAAAAATGTATATTGAATACATCTCAAATGTTAGATTAAATCTAATAAATGGTTCTTTGTCAATAGTTGGGGTAAAA
>HF991883.1 GCA_000433135.1 Clostridium sp. CAG:921 | reverse complement strand
TAAAATATATGCTATAGCATTTTTTAGCATTTTATCAACCTCCTATCTTCAGATTTTTTGTTTAAAAATGTATATAACCCACGTAATTATATTATTTTTTTAGGTTTTTGTCAATTTTTCCAGCGGCAGATTTAATATCTTCTTCTGCATAGATCTCAAATGTTACACCACTTATTTTTTTATCTTTGTAAGTGTATTTACCATCTTTAATTACTAAATTTTCTCCTGCTCACTATAAACTTTTCCACCAACATATTGAGAAACATATTGATTTGTATCAGTATTTAAAATCTTGAAAGTTGCATTTGCAATAGCAAGAGCATTTATTGCAAGCATACCTAAACTTGGTTGACAGTCTAAAAGTATATAATCATAGTCATCTTTAATACTAGATAAGCAATTCCTTAAAGTATATTCTCTACTCATTGCATAAGTTAGTGAATTTTCTAATGCTGATAAAGAAAGATTATATGGAATTAAATCCACATTTTTCAGAGTATGTAGAAAAATTTGTGTAAACTAAGAATAGTAAAAAAATCCTTTCTATGATAAAATAAAAATAACCATAGAGAGGAATTTTTTATGGGAAGAAAAGAAAAAATATCAAAAGAAAGAAAAGAATTTATACAACAATTTATAGCAGAAAATGATATTAGAAGTACTCGCGACATTGAAATTGCACTTAGAGATATGATGAAAGAAAGATTACAAGAAATGTTAGAAAATGAATTAACAGAACAACTTGGATATACTAAATATGAATATTCTAATGATTAAAAAACTAACTATAGGAATGGATATTCTAAAAAGACTGTCCATTCTACTAATGGTGATATTGAATTAAATATTCCAAGAGATAGAAATGGTGAGTTTGAGCCAATCATTGTTGAAAAAGGTTCTAAAGACATATCTAACATCGAAGAAAAGATAATTAGAATGTATGCTAGAGGAATATCAAATAGAGAAATATATAATCAAATGCAAGAATTATATGGAGTAAAAATATCACCTGATATGGTAACGGCAATAACAGATAAAATTAGAGCTAGTACAGCAGAAGAAGGCTATGAAAACCTAATAGAATTAAAAGGAAAATGGATAAAAAGAAATATTAATTTAGATAATTGGATAAATAATTTGGACAATGTATCTACATTTTTTAAATACGGTCCAGAACTAAGAAAAATAATATATACAACTAATTCAATAGAGAGCTTAAATAATAGTTACAAAAGGATAAATAAAGGTATACCAACATTTCCATCTATTCAATCTTTAGGAAAAAGGTATATCTAGCTACCAAAATAATAACAGAAAAATGGACTCAACCATATCATAATTGTGGAGTAATAATTAATGAATTAAGAATATTTTTTGATGGAAGGATATAAAAGTGCAAATAATTATACTATAAAGGTATCAATTGACATAATTTCGATACCTTTGGTAAGTGCACCTTGACAATATAATAAAAAGGTATATAATTTAATTAATTAAAAAATAGACACTATATTATTTCTAATATAGCATCTATTTAAATATCATAGAAAGTTTATTCTAGTTTACACAAACTATTCGATATACTCTAATTTATTTTCTTTAATCCATTTCAACATACTTTTCTATCCAAATTATTATTCATTT
>HF991882.1 GCA_000433135.1 Clostridium sp. CAG:921 | reverse complement strand
CGTCATGTCCAAATTCTTTCATAAAATTTTCTTCAAATTCTCTAAAATACTCTTCTTTTACAAAAAAGCTTATAGTTCTTGTATCAATACTTGGCATAGCATAAAAGTATTTTGAAAAATCAATTGTTTGATTTAAATACATCATTTTAGTCATATCGATTTGACCATGGTCAGCAGTAAGAATAATATTTAATTCATGAAATTCATTTAATAAAAATTTTATTCCATCTTCTACATCTTCAATAATTTTTGTAACTTCTTTACTATCTACGCCATAATCATGAGAAGTAAGATCCAAACCATCAATATATAGATAATTAAATGTAGATGTATGCTCTGAGTCTATAATTCTCTTTTTTACTGATTTAAATGCATCTTTTATAGAGTAAAAGCCATATCTTTTGGCATTTTTGCAAATAAGCTTTGAATAGGTTGAATTTACTATTTCTCTTGGTTCAAATATATTTACCTTAGTCTTAAATTTGTCAAAAATAGATTCAAACACATATATATCCTTTTCTGGAATTTTCTTTTCATCTAATGAAATTCCAGTCTTTCTTTCACTAAATAAAAGTGGATAATAATTTAAATTGTACTTTTTGTTATAATCCCACCATCCATAAATTCCATGTGAATTTGGATATGAAGCAGAAATTATACTTGTTATAACGCATGCTGTTGACGTTGGATTAACAGTTCTAATTTTCTTTTTTAAATTCTTCTTTAATATACTGCTATCAGGTAGTGTATTTAATTTATAATACCCAAAACCATCTAGTAATATAAATAAGGTATGTTTTTGTGATGGTAGTACTTCAAGTACTTCATTTATGTCCTTTGTCTTTTTTATTCGTACTCCATTTCTTATTCCTATTGCTTTAATTAACTCTACTATATCAATATTTATTTTTTCTCTTTCTTTTAAGTATCTTTCTAATTTTTGTACATTTTCTTCTTCATTTTTTATCAATATAACCCCTCCACTAATATAAAAATTATATAATAATTGTGTATTAATAGCAAGAAAAAAGAGCCTGAACAAATAAATTTT
>HF991881.1 GCA_000433135.1 Clostridium sp. CAG:921 | reverse complement strand
TGCAACTTATCTGCTTCCAGAAGCGATTGCAACTTTGATCGTGATCAGTATCCCACCTGTTGCAAATGCACTTGCACAGGTCAAGAAAAATGCGCTTTCCGCTTAGAAAGGGAAAAAAGGAACCTCTGACCATTTTATTATGATCAGGGGTTCCTTTTTTATTTCGTAAAACACTCACTGGCTAGGTCGGAGTATTTTCTAAAATCCACCTGCCTGATACGCTCTTGCTATAATATAAGATGGTTCATAATATGCACTGCAATTATAATTATCGATCGTATCACATATGGCATTATTATACACTCTCACGATACCATCAATATAATTTTCTCCAGGAAGCATCGTGTCTAAAATCAAACGCTGATATACTTTTCCCATCTGTGTAACGGACGGGATCTGATCTACCAGTTCTTTATCCACATCTGCTATATCAAAATCTCCATTTTCCAGATGATATGTCGCGATCCAGTCATCCTCTACCTCTACGGGATTTTCTGCATGTAAAACATTTGCCAGACTGATCAGATGATACAGACCATCTTTTTTTATTGCATTTACGACATAGCTGTTTCTTTGATGGATTCTGCGCGCGACACGTTCGATCATATAACAGATAAAATAAAGATCATCCTTTTGAATTTCTTCCTCTTCAAAATAACGATTTGTCATATCGTTTCACTCCCCTCAAACTGTAACGCCTCCAATGCACTTTCTGTGCCTCTTTCCGCCATTTTATTTCCACATGGTTTTCATTCTATTTTTATATGTAATCCGAAATATATGGTATCTTATGAAAGACCACGTCGTCCAGCCGGTCGATTGCCTCTTTCGTTCCCGAAATCCGCTCCATCTCAAGCA
>HF991880.1 GCA_000433135.1 Clostridium sp. CAG:921 | reverse complement strand
TATGATATAATGTATTAGAGGGGGAGTGATATGCTAAAAAATTTACTAAAAAATACTGATTATATATTGCTTACTTGCGTCATATTGTTATTTATAATAGGTGTAATTGCAATATTTTCTGCTGGATATGCAACAAATGTTAATAAGGATGAATATCTAAAACAAGTAATATGGTTTGGAGTTTCATTTGTTGTTATGGTTTTGATATGGAGAATTGATTATAACATATTTGATATAGCGGGCTATATTATTTATATAGCAAGTACTATACTTTTGGTAGCGGTATTGTTCATGCCTAAAATAATGGGGGCTAGAAGCTGGTTTAATCTTGGTGGTATGTTGTATCAACCATCAGAGCTTATGAAAATTGGATACATAATATGCAGTGCAAAATTTATAAGTGTATATAAAAATAGTTTATCTAAAAATAGTAAAAAAATGAAAATACTTAGTTTAATAACTCTTATAACGATATTTCTAATTCCATTTGTTTTGATTTTATTACAACCAGATTTTGGAACTGCAGCAGTTTTTTTTGTTATAGCCTGCTTTTTTATGTTTAAATTTGGAATTAAATATAGATATGTTATTGCAGGAATTTTACTAGCGGTTGTACTAATTCCTTTTGTGTATTTATTTGTTTTAAATGATGTTCAAAAACAAAGAATAGATGTATTTTTAAATCCTGAACTCGACCCACTTGGTAGTGGATATAACGCAATTCAATCAAAAATAGCGGTTGGATCTGGCATGTTGTTTGGAACAGGATTGTTAAATGGTGCACAGACTCAATATGGATATTTACCTATAAAATCCACAGATTTCATATTTTCAGTTATATCTGAGGAAATGGGATTTGTAGCTTCGACAATTATAATATTACTTTATACTGTTTTACTTATTAGGTTATTTATAATATCAAAGAATGCAAAGGATGATTTTTCTAGTTTTATGGTTATTGGAATTGCAGGAATGTTTTTCTTTCATTTTGTTGAAAACATAGGGATGACTATAGGTCTTTTACCAATTACAGGAATCCCACTTCCTTTTGTAAGTTATGGTGGAAGCAATATGCTAACAAATTGTGTTGCAATTGCTATATGCTTGAATGTTTCGGCAAGAAAGTCTAAGAATATGTTTCTAGATTAGTTAATAAGAATTAAATCAAAAACTACATAAAAAGCTTAAGTTCGTAAATTTTACAATAACTTAAGCTTTTTTATTGGATAATTTTAGGGCGAAAAAATAAGACAACTTTGAAGTTTATATATATATAAAACAAATAATTTTCGTATTTATTATACTTGAAATTTACATAAATTAGTAGTATAATTTAATTGTTGTATTTTATACTAACAAGTTATAAAATAACTTGTGATTATTATTCATAATTGGAGGAAAAAGTATGGAAAATTATACTACACAAGGTGAAGTTGCAGCAAATAAAAGTTTAAAGGCAAAAGATATATGGGTTTCAAGTGCAACAATCTTAATGAGTAATGATGATAACATAGAAACTTGTTCAAGACTAATGAGATTTTTAATACTTGTGTATAAAGAAGAAGGTAAATATCACGAAGTATTTTCTGGAATTCCACTAGAAGAGGTGAAAAATGTGTCTAAAAGTGAGATAGTACTTGATGTACCTTATATTTTAGATGTTAGCCCTCTTACAGGATATTTGGATGTGGATGATGAAACTATAATTGGAATGGGCCATTTGGTAGATTTCATCATAAAACAAAATGTTAAGGTAAGAACCAATCCAATAGATCTTCTCAGAATTTTTTATTAATTTATATTTGGAGTGCAAAGTAAGTGAATTGCACTCCATTATTTTTTTTTATGAAATAACGCTTTTACAAATTGTGACAAAAGTTTATTAGAAAATTATGTTGAATGTCATTGCTTTTTATGCTATAATTTAAGTTATACAAAATTAAATCCTAGTATAATTAGTATGGAGGTAGAAGTTATGAAAGAAAAAGTAAATGTAACATTAGTATGTGGTGGAGAGGTTTTATTAAAGAGTATCAAAAAAG
>HF991879.1 GCA_000433135.1 Clostridium sp. CAG:921 | reverse complement strand
AAAATGCACTAGAACATATTTTTCTCACATTTCTATATCACTTGATGCAGAGCTTAATAAGATGTATAGTTTTGGAAGAACTAACGTAAATAACCCATTTAGCGGAGGTTTTGTACATGAAAGAATTGAGAGTGGGGTATTTAAAAAATTTACAAATACAGATTCTATGATATATTCTTTAAAAATTAGTGATTATCAATATAAAAAGATAGAAAAAATTTTAAATGAGATGGAAAGTGAAAAGGAAAAATACAAGTATAATATTTTAGGATTATTTATAGCAAGTTTTAATGTAAAGGTTAGGTTTAAATATGCTTTTTACTGTTCTGAATTTGTAAAATATATTTTTGAAGTAGCTAATATAACTAAGAGTTTACCAGATATTGTAACACCTGAAGACTTAGGAAAGTTTGAAAGATTAGATTTAATTTATTCTGGTCTTATAAAAGACTATAAAGAATTTTTAAACAATGAGTATAGCATAAATTCTAGTGCAAAAAATGTCAAAATTTCTTGCTAAATTCATATTATGCTGGTATAATAAAAGTGTATTTGAAAGGAAGCTAGAATTTTATTTATGAAGTATGTAAATGGAATGAAAAAGGAAGAAAAAAAAGAAGAAAATTTCGTAGTAAGTTCTATTATACTGGTAGTCAATGAAGAAAATAAAATATTATTAGAACGTAATAAAAGTGATAACTTTTGGAAAATACCAGGTGGAATTATGTTACCACATGAAGTAATTGAAGATACTACTAGACGTGTTGCTTATGAACAAACTAGTCTTATACTTGAAAAATTAGATTTAATTGGTATATTATCTGGAGATGAAGTATTATACAAAAAGCCAAATGGTGATGAAATATATAATGTAATAGCACTTTATAAATCAGGTAAATATAATGGGAGTATATATAGTAAAAATTCAAATGTTATACTTAATTGGTTTTCTATTTATGAGTTACCAGATATTGATAGCATGTCAAATATAATATTTGATAAAATATTAAAAAAAGAAATAAAATTTTAAAGAAGTATTTATTTAGGAGGTAGTCTTATGGAAGATTGTTTATTTTGTAAAATAGTAAAAGGAGAAATACCAAGTACTAAGGTTTTTGAAAATGAGTATGTTTATGCTTTTAAAGATATAAATCCTGTTGCACCAGTGCATGTACTTTTAATACCAAAGATACATATTGAAAGCTTAAATGATGTAAATGAAGAAAATTTAAATTATTTAAGTAATATAATGATTTCAATAAAACAAATAGCTAAAATATGTGGAATTTATGAAAAAGGTTATAGAGTGATAAGTAATTGTGGAAAAGATGGTGGTCAAGTAGTTGGACATTTACATTTTCATTTACTTGGTGGTAAAAACTTAGGAAGTAAAATATAATTTAATTTATTTTTGAAAATTTGGTGAAAATACGTGACTTTTTTTTACCTTTAGGTTATAATGTTTTTGTAGGTAGTAAAGACTACTTAAAGAGGAGGAATATTTATGAGTGAAAAACAAAAAAATGTACAAGAAGAAATTAGTGAGGTAGAAAACGATTCTCAAAACGTTGAAATTGCAACTAATTTAAACATATCAGAAGATGTTATAGGTATAATAGCAGGTCTTGCTGCATCAGAAGTAGAAGGAATTGCAGGAATGACACTTGGATTTGTTGATGGAATCAACCAAATTCTTGGATCAAACAAAAAATACGCTAAGGGTGTAAAGATCAATCTTGATGGAAAGAAAGTTACAATTGATTTATTTGTTAATGTAACTTATGGTGTTAGAATCCCAGATATTGCATGGGCTGCTCAAAACGCTGTAAAAGATGCTGTTGAGACTATGACTGGTCTTGAAGTTTCTGGTGTTAATATTAATGTTCAAGGTATAACTTTTGAGAAAAAAGATGAAAAGAAAGAAGAAAAAGCTGAAGTAGCAACAACAGATGCTGAATAAAAGTAAAATATTTTTTATGTTATAGCCCAAATTTTATAGTTTGGGCTTGTGATTTATTTAGACAGGAGGAATAAAAATGAAGGGATTTCAAAAATTTTTATTAGTTATTTTTTCAATTATTATTGTTGCTATTTCTGTTTTAAGTATACTTATGGTGGCTGGAATTTTAGATGTAAATCCAATATTTAATACTATAAAAGAGATACTTTTTTATAACAAAATGGTAACTATAATATTAAGTGCAGTATGTATATTATTTGGACTTGTTGGAATGTTTTCAAGCGATGATAGTGAAAATATGAGAACAGGTCTTGCAATTAAATCAGACAAAGGAACTGTGTACATAACAAGGGAAACGTTTGAAAGTATTATAATTTCTGTTGCAAGAAATTATCCAGAGCTTAGAAATGTAAGAGCAGAAATTAACGTAAGTGAAACTGGAGTAATAGCAAATATTTATGCTATGATATTACCAGATACAGTTGTTCCAACGCTTACTGCAAAGTTGCAAGAAAATATAAAGGCTAGTGTGTTAAGTCAAACAACAGTAGAAATTAAAGAGGCTAATAT
>HF991878.1 GCA_000433135.1 Clostridium sp. CAG:921 | reverse complement strand
TTTACACCCCAACGAATATTATAGAACCTAATAAATGAGATGTATTTTTTTGTATATTTAAGTATTTTAATTATAAAGATTAATAAAGTATAATGAAAAATTAAAAATGCCAAAAATTTAAATATAGTATTGATATGTTTTGTAAAATTGCATTATATAATGAATAAAATTTTGACAAATTTTATATATTTTGATAAAATGTCTTTTAAATTAGGATGTAACTATTAAAATGTTTTTTATTTTATAATAAAATGTTAGTCGAATCATGTCATAAAATGTCGCAAATATTTACTTAAAAGAATTAGTAATATATAATTTAAGTGTTACTTTATAAAGTTAAACGTAGATTTCTTGATAATTATTGCTACTATACTGTTTTAATTTTGTAGTATTATTTTGTAAGTAAATGGAGTGATTAATATGAAGTGTCAAAGTTGTGGAAAAAGAAAAGCAACGGTAAAATATTTTGATGAAATAAATGGCAAAAAAAATGAACTATTGTTATGTGTAAATTGCGCAAAAAAATTAGGAATATCTGGTTTTAATGAGCTCTTTGTTCCTATGTTTACAAGTATCCCTGAATATGCAAATTTATTTTCAAAACAATGTAAAAATTGTGGATATAGATTAGAAGATTATTCAAGAACTGGTTTGCTTGGGTGTCCTGAATGTTATACTACTTTTGAGTCTACATTAGATGAACTATTTTATAAGATTCATGGTCAAAATAGGCATGTGAAAATAACTAAAAGAAAAAAAGACACAGAAGAAATTTTAAATGAAAAAATAGGCGAATTAAAAGAGCGTTTACACGATCTTGTACTTGAAGAAAGATATGAAGAAGCTGCAATTTTACGAGATGAAATAAAAAAGTTAAAGGAGGGTAATTAGCATGGAAAATGATAAAAATATAAAAAATTTCGATGTTGTGTTATCTTCAAGAGTAAGAATTAGTAGAAATATAGCGTCTGCTAAATTTCCGAATATTTTAACAAAACAAGAAAAACTAAATGTTACAAATAAAATCAAAGAAAGCATTAAAGATGATGATTTTAGATTGATATATATGTCAAATTTAACGAAAAATGAAATATTTTCCTTTGTAGAAAAGAACTTAATTTCAAAAGAATTTGCAAATAAAGAAGATGGAGCTTTAATTGTTAATAGTGATTTTTCACAAGTTACAATGATAAATGAAGAAGATCACTTAAAGATACAAGCATTTAAAAAGGGATTTAATTTAGATGAAACATACGAAGATGTTAGTAAATTTGCAGATATGGTAAATAATACTCTTGAATTTTCTATAAGTGATAAATATGGATATTTAACAGCGTGTCCAACTAATGTTGGGACTGCTTTGAAAGCTTCTGTAATGTTGCATTTGCCTGGACTTGAAAAACTTGGATTACTTTCAAATATATTAGAACAGGCCTCAAGTATAGGATTGTGTGTGCATGGAATTTATGGAGAAGAATTTAAAAGTATAGGAAATATGTACATAGTATCAAACCAAAAGACATTAGGAATATCAGAAAAAGAAATTATTAATAGTTTGAAAGCTGTAATTTCAGTTATAATTGAACAGGAAAGAAAAGCAAGAGAAATTCTTTTAAAAGACGGTGCATGCTTTGAAGATGAAATTTGGAGATCTTATGGAATTATAAAATACTCTAGGGTTATAAGTTTTGAAGAAGCAATAAAATTACTTTCTAATATAAGGCTAGGAATTAGTTTAAAAATTATAGATGATATTTCACTTATTAAAATAGCTAAGATTAGAATTAATGTAGAACCGTATGTGCTAGCTAACATGTATGGATCTGAATTTAGTCAGGAAAAAGAAGATGAGATAAGAAGTGAATATATACGAAAGGAGATAGAAAATGATGTATGAGTTTACTGGTAGAGCAAGTAAAGTATTAGATATTGCAAGAAGATTTTCAGTAGAAAATAATTATTCATTTATAGGTACAGAACATATTTTGTATGGATTAATAAATGAAGGAGAAGGACTAGCGTATAAGATTTTATCAAGTCAAGGTTTAACAGATGAATATGTAAAAAATGAAATCATAAAAATTGATGGTATAATGAATACTCTTGAAGAGGATGTAGATTTTACGCCAAGAGCAAAAAGAATAATTGAAAATTCGACTAAAGAATCAAAAAGATTAGGGCAAAATTACGTTGGAACTGAACATTTATTATTATCACTAATGAGAGAAATTGATAGTGTTGCTGTTAGAATTTTAATTGATGCTGATATTGATCCACAAAAAGTATTTACAGACTTATTAAGATTATTAAGTGATGACGCTCCTATGAGTGGCTATTTAACAAATTCAGGAATTAACACAGCAAATACTCCAACATTAAATCAGTATTCTAAGGACTTGACTATGAGCGCAGCTGAAGGAAAATTAGATCCTGTAATTGGAAGAAATAGTGAAATTCAAAGAATAATTGAAATATTAAGTAGAAGGACAAAAAATAATCCAATATTAATTGGTGAGCCCGGAGTTGGAAAAACTGCAGTTGTAGAAGGGCTAGCAGAACTTATAATAAAAAAAGAAGTTCCAGATATGCTAAAGGAAAGAAGAATAGTTTTGCTCGATTTATCATCAATGGTAGCAGGTGCAAAATATAGAGGCGACTTTGAGGAAAGATTAAAAAAATCATTATCAGAAGTAAAAAAAGAGGGAAACATTATTTTATTCATTGATGAAATTCACACTATAATTGGTGCTGGAACTGCTGAAGGAACTCCAATGGATGCTGCAAATATACTAAAGCCGTTACTTTCAAGAAGTGAAATACAAGTAATAGGTGCTACAACAATAAGCGAATATAGAAAATATGTAAAAAAAGATGCTGCTTTTGATAGAAGATTTCAACCTGTTACAATAGATGAACCAACGGAAGATGATGCAATCTCAATTTTATATGGACTTAGAAAAAAATATGAAGCGCATCATATGGTAAACATTACTGATGAAGCAATAAAGTCTGCTGTTGAACTATCCAAAAGGTATATAAATGATAGAAAACTTCCTGATAAAGCAATTGATATAATTGATGAAGCATGTGCAAAGGTCAGATTAAGAACAAATTTAATACCGGATGAAATTGAAAATTTAAATGAACAAATTTCAAGTATAAGTAAAGAAAAAGAAGAAGCTATAATTTCACAGTCTTTTGAAAATGCAGCTAAGCTTAGAGATCAAGAAAAAAAGTTAAAAGCAAAATTAGAAAAAGAAATGAAAAAATGGAAAAAGGGGATTGATAAGCCTAAAGTGAAGATAACCGAAGATGATGTATGTGAGGTCGTATCTGGATGGACAAAGATTCCAGTTTCTAAACTTTCGGAAACAGAAATTGAAAAATTAAAAAATCTTGATAAATCATTAAAAGAAAGAGTTATTGGTCAAGATCAGGCTGTTGATACAATATCAAAGGCAATAAAAAGAGCAAGAGTAGGATTGAGTAATGAAAAAAGACCAATAGGTTCATTTATATTTGTTGGACCAACTGGAGTTGGAAAAACTGAACTAGCAAAATCGTTAGCTAGGAGTTTGTTTGGTGATGAAAATTCATTAATTAGATTTGATATGTCTGAATATATGGAAAGTCATAGCGTTTCTAAATTAATTGGAGCACCTCCTGGTTATGTAGGATTTGATGAAGGAGGTCAACTGACTGAGCAAGTTCGTAGAAAACCTTATAGTATTGTCTTATTTGATGAAATTGAAAAAGCTCATTATGATGTATTTAATATGTTACTTCAAATTTTAGAAGATGGTAGACTTACTGATTCAAATGGGCAAGTTATAGATTTTAAAAATACTGTTATAATAATGACATCAAATGCAGGTGCAAAAGATTCAAGTATAAATCATTTAATTGGATTTGGCAATAAAGAGGCTACGGATTATGAAAAAAGCAAAAAGACTATAATGGATGAGCTAAAGAAAATATTTAGACCTGAATTTTTAAACAGAGTTGATGAAATAATAGTATTTAATAAATTAAAAAGTGAAGATATAGAAAATATAGCTAAAATTATGCTAGATGAGGTAAGGAAAAGATTAGAAAAAAATAAAATAAATGTAGTATTTGATAAAAGTATAGTAGATTATATTTGTAAAGTGGGGTATGATGAAAACTATGGGGCTAGACCACTTAGACGTTGTATACAGGTAAAAATTGAAGACAGATTTGCAGATGAAATATTAAATGGTAATCTAAAAAACGGAGATAATATTAAAGTTATAGAAAAAAATGGAAATATAATGCTTGAGAAAATATAAATAAATTTTATTTAAGTATTGAAGTAGATTTATTTATATGTTAATATTGTAGTATATGGGGTGATATAATGGATTTTATGGAAAAAGTTACAAAAATTTCTAAAATTGTTGGAAAAACTGCGACTGACACTTATAATACTGTTGCAGATAAATCAGGAAAAATGATAGAGGAAGCAAAACTTAGGATAAGTACGTCTGAAAAAGAAACTGAAATTCAAAAAATTTATGAACAATTAGGTAAAAAAATATATGAACTTTACAAATCAAATAATGAAGTTGAAAAAAGTTTTACAAAGGAATGCAAAAAAATAGATAAAATTTATGATGAGATAGAAGAAATGGCAGTAAAAATTTTATATAATAAGGGACTTAGAATGTGCTTAGAGTGTGGAAATACTATAGCACTAGATAGTACTTTTTGTGAGAACTGCGGAGCAAAACAAAAATCTTTAAAAATAAAAAGTGAAAAAAAAGTCGAAGAAAAGGATGAGCCAAAAGAAAAAGTTTGTTCACAATGCGGTTTAGTGTGCAATTATAATGCTAAATTTTGTTCAAAATGTGGGAATGAATTTAAAAAATAATAGTTATTATGTGATTGGTAGTTTTTATAGCTATCAATCGTTTTTTATATTTAATATTAATTTTATAAAACTTAGCGTAGTATTAAAAAAACAATTTATAAAGGATTTTTTTATTTAAAAATATTTTTTATGAAATACAATTATTATTTAAAATATATCAATTAAATAAGAGAATACTTTTATAAAATTTAAATAAAATCATTTTTTGTTTGATTTTTTATGAAAAAATAATCAATTAGGATAGTTAATTGTAACAAATAATAGTAAGAAAATAAAATTTAATTTAATATTTAAACAACAAATTTAAAAAAATAATAAGAAAAATGATATAAAGTGTTGACAAAGTTAAATAAAAATGGTAAGATAATAAGCGTCGCAGGGAAATGTTTTTATTAACTTAGAGTTTTATTTGAATATATTAAAAAATGTTTAAACAAAATTAAAAAAATAGTTGACAAAGATGTTAAATTGTGTTAAACTTAATTCAGTCACAGAGAGTGACAAAGCACATTGAA
>HF991877.1 GCA_000433135.1 Clostridium sp. CAG:921 | reverse complement strand
AAGTATGCTTTTGCAAGCCAAGTTGCTGCATGCGTATATTGTCCACCATTTTCTCTGGTACCTGGAACATAAGCTTTAATATATCCAGGATCATTTTTTGGATGATCAAATGCTGGATAAAGTAATTTTACAATACCATGCTTTTTGTCAACTAAATATTTTTCAGCGCTCTTTATACATAATTCTAACTCATTTTTTACATCTTTATATTCCTTCATGGATATTACAGCCCAAGCTTGTGATATTAAATCTATTTTACATTCTGTATTTTTGCTTGAGCCAAGAACATCTCCATTTTCAAAAAAAGCTCTAACAAAATGAGAACCATCCCAGGCATTTTCCAATACATTATGCTTTAAAATATGTCTTTTATTAATACATATTTTCTCCATTTCATCATCATTTTTTATTTTAGCTAAATCTTTGAATCTATCAAGTATATCCATCATAAAAAATGTTAACCATACAGATTGACCACGTATATTGCTAAAGCCATCATTCCAGTCGCCGTCTCCTATATCTAGTAAACCATTTTTTTCATTTATTCTTGAAAGACCATACAATATTGTCTTTTTAGCGTGCTCATACACTGTAGCCTTTTTATCACTTGAATAATATATATCATATACTTCTCTTTTTTTACCCATATCCTTATCTTGCAAGTAAGTTGTTTCAACATCTAAAATTGAGACATCTTGAGTTTTCTTTATATATTCAGAAAGTACATATGGCAACCACAAATAGTCATCACTAAAATATGTCCTAATTCCAGCGTTATTATATTCATGCCACCAATGCAGTACATCACCTTTTTCAAATTGTTTACTTGAATGAAGTATAATCTGTTTTCTTGTCTTTTCTGGCCAAGTAGATATTAATGCCATTGTATCTTGCAACTGATCTCTATATCCTATTGCTCCACCTGATTGATAAAAACCAGATCTTGCAAAAAGTCTACACACAATTGTTTGATAAAGAAGCCAACCATTTGCCATTATTTCTAAATACTCATTTTCAAGTTTAAAATTTTTCACTACTTTTTTTCTCCAAAAATCAATAGTTTTAGAATATTCTAGTGATACATTATCATAATTTTTATATTTGCAAACAGTTTTATTTATATCATCTTCACCAATGTCACTACAACCAATAAGTATTGAAAAATCTACAGACTCATGTGGAGCTAGATTTACACTGACACTAATACTATAGTCTTCATTACTTAACGTTTTTTCTATATTATTGTCTTTTGATACAACCGTCATATATACAATATTTTTGGAAAAATCTACGCTATATGGATTTTTAAAATACATAACATCATCTTTTTTCTTTGAAACAATATATTGCATGTTAGTTTCTCTTGCAACTCCGAGAACAGGTTCAACTTTGTATTCAATAGTAATATCTTTGTTTACCTTCGAATTATTTGTAAGTACAATTCTTTGAATCTTTACATTGTCTTCTGGTGGTACAAAAATATCCATTTGCTTAGATATTCCATCATTTTCTTCTAAAACTTTTACATAACCAAAACCATATACCAAATTATAATCATCTTCAAATATTCCTTTAAACTTCTCTCCAGGTTCAAAAGTAATCCAATCATTACACCAGTTTG
The DNA here is from genome assembly GCA_000433135.1 of Clostridium sp. CAG:921. Lineage (GTDB taxonomy): Bacteria > Bacillota > Clostridia > TANB77 > CAG-465 > CAG-465. The sequence goes on along the minus strand of HF991877.1, from coordinate 184 downwards.
TTATTTTAAATCCTTGACTATTTCCAAAATAGGTATATACGGTACCATAACTTGAAATTATAGTACCGAATTTTTCATTTGCCATAATATTACACCATGGCAATGGAGTTTTTGGATTTAATATATGATATTCATCTTTTTTACTATTAAATCCACCATAAGAGTTAAACGCTATATATTCTGA
>HF991876.1 GCA_000433135.1 Clostridium sp. CAG:921 | reverse complement strand
TTAGAAATGAGGTGCGGAAATTGAAAATTAAAAAAATATTATATTCACAGAAAGTTGCTCCGTATGTGTTTGTACTTCCTTTTATATTAAGCTTTGCGATTTTTTGGATCTATCCGCTTATTTCATCTGTTGTAATGAGTTTTCAAAAAATCACGCCATTAGAGACAGAATTTATCGGACTTGTAAATTATGAAAAGCTGCTGAAAGATAAGGTATTTTTGATTGCGATTAAAAACAGTGCGACTTACATGTTTTGGACTCTTGTATTGTTGATACCGTTTCCAATGCTTTTTGCAGTACTGATTGACAGCAGACTGGTAAAGGCAAAGGGAGTATGGAAAGCAATTTTATATATGCCGGCGCTTACCTCGGTTGTAATTTCCGGTACATTGTTCCGCTTAATGTTTACGGAGTACAGTACAGGACAAATGAATCTGATCACACAGATGCTTGGACTTGGCACTTTTAAATGGCTGAAAATGGGATGGTCAGGAATGGCAGCACTTCTTGTAGTGGCATGCTGGAGATGGACAGGAGTCAATATGCTTTACTTCTTGTCCGGATTGAAATCGATAGATGCTTCTCTATATGAGGCAGCTGAGATTGATGGTGCATCCGGCTGGCAGAAATTCCATTATGTGACGCTGCCATTATTAAAACCGACAACAATTTATGTACTTACGATTTCAATTTATGCAGGACTTTCTATGTTTTTGGAGTCTTACATGTTATGGGCAGGAAACAATTCACCGAACAATATTGGTTTAACGATTGTAGGATATCTATATAAACGTGGTATTG
>HF991875.1 GCA_000433135.1 Clostridium sp. CAG:921 | reverse complement strand
CAGAGTATATGGGGAAGGGTATTGCGCCTGCAGCAATGATTGAAATAATGACATATGCTTTTGAAGAGTTAGGGTTACAAAAAGTATATCTTTATGTTAGACGGGATAATGCAAGAGCAGTTGCGTTTTACCAGAAGATGCATTTGAGTTATGAGGGGTGTTTTAAACAACATTTGTGTATCAATGGAGAGTTTAAGGATATTCTCTGGTATGCATTGAATAGAGATGAGTATTTGACATGGGATGTCAGAGTAGATAAAAATTAAATTAATTATAGAAGGAAATTATTTCTGTGCATCGAGTGCATTACTGCGTATGTATACAGTAACAATGTTTGTACATGTCGTTATGGTCTTGCTCAATTACAGGATTATAATTTATGGTTTCGTATGCTAACATTTACCGAGTTTCATATTATAAGTGAGCATACGTTTGAATTATTTAAAAAGATATTTATAAACCAAGCAGTAAAGAGACAGGTAAGTGATCAGAAAGAACTGATTGAAAATATTGACAATTAACGAACGAGAAGGTAAGGCGTATACAATCCTATTGTTAAATTAAAGAGGAAATGATATCGGTCATATAGCGAGCACCAGTTCGATTTAAATGAGATAAATCCTGATAGTAATCCTGGCGCTGAGAAAGTTCGGTTAGCTCTTTGAAATCATAAAAAACAAAATTGGTGTATTTTTGTTGGAAAGAGAAAATAATATTTTCAATTTGGAATATTAATTCGTTGGCAGAATTTTTTATGCAGATATTAGATAAGTACAAAAATGAGTATGCAGTATCGCTAAAACAAATAAGAGCAGAACGGCATCGTTTTTATGAGGAATTGTGTGAAATCCCATC